>CAZYJP010000084.1:0-8118 GCA_964647795.1 uncultured Thermodesulfobacteriota bacterium | reverse complement strand
TACTCTTTCCCTACACGACGCTCTTCCGTTGGCTCCGGGCCATCCTGGTGGACCGCCAGGGCTCGTGCCCCGCGGACGTCGCCTGCGTCGGGGACCTTCGAGACGTGCCGGGCGTCATCGGGGGCGGGGTCCGGGGAGGCGGCCGGTAAGCGGGGGCCCGGCCGGGCCCGCAGGCTACTCCTCGGGGGCTTCCGGCTCCTCGGGGGGCCGGGCTGCGGCGAAGAGGGCCTGGGCTTTTTCCAGGTAGTCCGCCGACATCCGGTACACGGGGCCGCCCTCGATCGAGCGGGCGAAGAGCGCGTCGCCTCGGAGGCCCAGGTCGAACCCCTGCGAGACCCCATCGGTGTCCGTAAGCCGCGCCGAGAGAACCGGTTCGTCGAGGCCGTACTCGGAGGGAGGACCGAGGTCATCCAGAACCTCGGCTGCTGCGGCGGCTTCCAGAACCGACAGGTATTCCTGGAGCGCTGCGAACTCGGCACCCCCCACCCGGTCTCCCCCCCGGACCCAGAGGCCGTCGACCCTCCCATACGCCAGCGGCTCCCCTCCGTTCCGGGCAGCCGTCCGGTCGAGCTCGAGTGCCTCCAGCCTCCAGGCCTCGACCAGCACGGGCTTCCGGCGGCGCAGGGATTCAAAGGGGACTCCCAGGGCGTCGAGAACGTCGCTGGCCAGCGCGAAGAGGGCGTCGCGGCCGGAGCGGTCTGCCCAGACGGTTCCGTCCACCAGGGCAAGCCGGAGCCTTGAGGTTTCGCCCCCCTGGGTCCGGAGCGCCACCGCGGTGCCGGAGGCGAGCGCGGCCTCGGCGCGGGCCGGATCGTCGTCCAGGAAGCGGGCCACCCGGGCCCAGCGGAGCTTCTCGGTGAGGTGGCCGACGGCGTCCGGGTCTGCCGGGATTTCCAGGGGGGCTTCCAGGACCCAGGTCTCCCCCGACCGCCTCAGGCGCACGGTCTTCTCCTCGGGGCGGCGGACCTCCACTTCGACGAGATCGTCCCAGGGAAAGTCGGCCAGAAGCTCCTTGCTGCGAAGCTCCCAGGCCTCTCCCAGGAGGGTGGAGAATCCGAGAGCGGGTGAGAGGCGGACCGGCCCCTGCCCGACCCGGACGTACCGGGCGTCCCCTGCGGGGTTCAAGGTCCCCACTGCCAGGTCCACCGCCGTGCCGGTCGCGGTGACGGTCACCTCGGGTTCTGTCAGGCCGAAGGAAGCCAGGTCCGCATCGGCCCCGGCCACTTCCCGCTGGTCCCGGAGATCTTTGAGGTCCGTGAGGAGGGTGCGCACCCGGCCGTCGTCGGCCCGGTCGTCCCAGGGCTCCACCACGAACCACCTGCCGTCCTCTCCCTTCTTCACCCGCACGTCGCCGCGCCGTCCCGCCAGGGAGAGCTCGGTCACGCCCTCGGGCTCGAAGTCGGGAAAGAGACGCCCCGCCCGTTCCTCGGCGATCCGGCCTGCCTCCCGGCGCGGCTCTTCGACCCAGTAGAAGTAGGCTCCCAAGGAGGCCAGAACGGCCAACATGATCCAGGTGCTCTTGAATTTCATGGAGTTGCTCGCACCCTCCTTTCACCCATCGCTCGTCACAGGTTCCTCCGCCTCCACCAGATCCCCAGTCCTGCCAGCAGGAGCACCAGGGGCGCTACCACCACGCTCCCGTAGAAGAGAGTGGCCCCCTGGGCGCGGGTGAGCATCAGCGGCGAGGGCCTGGCATCCCTGGGGCGGATGGAGATCAGGTCCTCCTCCTTGGCCAGGTAGCTCACCAGGTTCTGGAAGAGGTCCCCGTTGCCCGAGAAGCCGAAGTAGGTGTTGTCGGCGAAGTCCGAGTCTCCGACGACCAGAAGTTGGGTTTCGGGCTGGCCGGTCTCGCCCCTTCGTTCCACCAAGGCGGCTGCGGCGAGCGGGCCTTTGCGGTCTTCGATCGGATCGAACGCGGCCTGGTCGCCTTGGATGTCGGTCTCACCCCAGGACTGGGGGGTGGTGCGGGCGAGGGTGTGGAACTCCGTTCCTTCCGGAAGCCGGCCCTGCTCGAGGCTTCGGGCCACGGGGAGGAACGTAGCCAGCTGGAACCCTCGGGTGACCTCGTGGGGTGGGTAATCGGTGAGGATCGGGGTCGTGTACGTCCCACCGAAGAGCCGGCTCATGGGATCGATGATCACGTCGTCGCGGAGCCGAATCCCCCAGGCTTCCAACAGGGGCTCCCAGCCCGTTTCGGTCTGCGGGTCCAGGAGGACGAGGGCCTTTCCCCCTTCCTCCAGGAAGGTCCCCAGCGCTTCGCGCTCGGGTTCGAGGAGGGGCTTGGTGGGCCCCGGCACGACCAGCACCGAACATTCGGACGGCACCTCGGGCTCACGCAAGAGGAGGATTTCCTGCAGTCCGTAGCCCTGCTCCTCCAGGGCTCGTCCGGCCGTGGCGTAGCCGCCCCGCTGGGTGTCGTGAACCCCCCTCTCCCCGTGCCCGGTCAGGAAACAGAGGGTCTTTTGCCCCTCACGGGTCACCCGCACCAAGGCGTTGGTAGCCGCCTCCTCTGTGGTCTCGGTGATCCGGAAGCTCTGCTCGCCGCTCGCGAACACCGTGGTTCCGTACTCTCGGATTCCATGCTGCTGGGCGAGGGCAGGGTTCCGGTCCGGGTCCACGAAGGCGACCTGCACCCGGCCGCTCTGTTCTGCGAAATCGTCGAGGAGCCGCTTCATCTGGACGCGCCCTTCCGAGCCGTCGGAGAAGAAGGCGGTGACCGACACCTCCCGGTCGAGCCCTCGGAGGACCTTGACGGTCTGGTCGGAGAGGGTGAAGCGGCGGTCCGCGGTGAGGTCCCACCGGGAGTTGTGGCGCACCGCGAGCAGGTTGAGGATCACGAGAATCCCCAGGAACGCCAAGGTGATGGCGGCGGCGTTGGCCCCGTAGCGGGCCGCCCGGCTTCCGGGGAGCCGGGTGACGAGCCGGCGCTCGGTGATGAAGAAGAAGAGCAGCGCCGCGGCGCCCACGACACCGAGTACGGCGAGAACGCCCCGCTGATCCGGGTAGTAGGTCGCCACGAAGAGGGCGGCCAAGACCAGCGCCGCCCCGGCGAGGCCGGCCATTTTGCTGGTGTTCCTCGCGGTGACGCGGGGGTGGTCGAGTTGGTGCATGGCACTCACCTCCAGCGGGCCGAGTCGAGCACGCGGTGGGTCAGGAAGAGCCCGAAGGCCGAGACCGAGAGGTAGTAGGCGACGTCCTTGAGCTCCACGACGCCTCGGAGGAAGGGGTCGAGGTGGGTGATGATGGAGAGGTGCTCGAACACCGTGGCCAGCTCGCCCCCGGTCTGGGACGCCCACCCCATGAGCCAGAAGATCAGGAGGATGCCGAAGGTCAGGACCGCGGCCACGACCTGATTCTCGGTGAGGCTCGAGGCGAAGAGGCCGAAGGAGACGAAGGCGCCGACCAGCAGCACCATCCCCAGGTAGCTGGTCCAGATCGGTCCCCACTCGAGCGACCCGTAGGCCCACACCAGGGCGGGCATGTAGAGGGTCAGGAGGAGCACCGCCGAAAGCAGCCCCACCGCGGCCACGTACTTCCCGGCCACGATCTCACCCAGGCGCACGGGTGAGGTGAAGAGGAGCTGGGCGGTGCGGTTCTTCTTCTCCTCGGCCAGCAGCCGCATGGTCACGATGGGCACCACGAGGAGCAGGACCACCGCCATGTTCTGGAAGGTCGGCTCGAATACCATCCGGTTTACGTTCAGCTGCCCCATCTGCCCGGCGGCGTCCTGGAACTGGAGCATCTGGAAGCTCTGGAGGCTGTACCAGGCCATCAGGTTGTAGAAGAGGAGGCCCGTGACGGCCAGGAAGACCGTCGCTACCGCCCACGCCACCGGTGAGACCAGATAGGTGCGCAGCTCCTTCGCGGCGATGGTGACCGTGCGGCTCATGTCGTGCCCCCCTTCTCCTCGGTGGTGAGGCGGAGGAACACCTCTTCCAGGCTTACGGCCACTCCCGCGAGCTCCAGGAGCCCTGCCCCGCTCTCCACGACAGTCCGGGCCACCTCCTCCCGGAGGTCCCGGTCCTGGCGCGACTCGACCCGGAGGGCTCCGTCGTCCCCCGGTTCCACGTCCAGGACGCCGGGAAGGGCCAGGAGCTTGTCGGCCAGCTCCGGGCCGGGCCGGCGGACCTTGAGCAGGATGCGGCGGCTGGTGCCCACCTGCTGGGAGAGGTTCTCGTAGGTGTCCACCGCCACGATGGAGCCATCGTTGATGATGACGATGCGCTGGCAGGTGGCGGTGACCTCGGGGAGGATGTGGGTCGAGAGCACCACGGTGTGCTCCCGCGCGAGCTCCCGGATCAGGCCCCGGATCTCGATGATCTGGGCCGGGTCGAGGCCCACGGTGGGCTCGTCGAGGATGAGCACCGGCGGATTGTGGATGAGGGCCTGTGCAAGTCCCACCCGCTGCCGGTAGCCCTTGGAGAGGTTTCCGATGAGGCGCCCCGCCACGTCGCCCAGGCCGCACTTGTCCATGACCCGGGCCCGGGCGGCCTTCACCTCGCCGCGGGCGAGCCCCTTCAGGCGGGCGGCGTAGGCCAGGTACTCCTCCACGGTGAGCTCGGTGTACACCGGGGGCTCCTCGGGCAGGTACCCCACGCTCCGCTTGACGGCGAGCGGGTCGTCGAAGATATCGTGCCCAGCCACCCGCGCCGTCCCCGAGGAGGGCGGCAGAAAGCAGGTGAGGATTTTCATGGCCGTGGTCTTCCCGGCCCCGTTGGGGCCGAGGAGCCCCACGATCTCGCCCTTCTCCACGCGGAAGGAGACCCCGTCCAGGGCCCTCACTTCCCCGTAATACTTGGTCAGGCTCTCCGCCTGGATCATCGCTCCTGCCTCCTGTGGTCGCCGCCGACGGGCAGCCCGCCTCCGCGGGACGGGTCGACCCGATACCTTCTCACCAAAAGATGAGGGGGGGGTTAGCGCGGGATTAAAAGGCTCTCATGGCTGGACCGCTTGCGCGTTGCGGGCGGCCCTTCCGAGCCGCCGCCCGGCCTTCCCCTACGCGCCGGCCTTGTGAAAGGTCACCTCGAAGCCGGCTGCTCGGAAGGCCCGAAACCGAGCCCTGGCGGCGTCGATCCGGTCGGGAAGGTCCACGGGTGCAAAGTCCGCCACGCGCGCAAAGCCCGCCGCCTCTTCCGGGGCGGCGTCCCGGGCGAGCACCAGGCACGAGGCCCCGTTCGGGTTGCCGCGTCGCCACCCCACGGCCACCGGGGTGTCGAGGGCGGGCTCCCCCTGCCACAGGTCGTGGGGTACGAACGAGTCGTCCCGAAAGGTCCACAAGAGCTCGTCGAGGCGCCGGGCTTCGGCTTCGGAGTCCGCCCAGACGCACACCCGCTCCCCCGCCTCGACCGCGGCCTCCACCCGGCGGCACAGGGCGAGATCCCAGCGGGGTCCCCGGATCTCGTAGAAATCGGCGCGCGGCATGGGGGGATCTTACCCGACGCCGGGCGAGAGGCGAAAGCCCGGAGGAGCGAAGGCCCGTCCCCCGGAGACGACGACCCGGACGAATCCGCCCGGGGGAGGCGTGACACCCGCGGCCCGCCCCGGGTGTTGCCCGTGACGCATCCGGGCGGGCCCGCGGGGCCGCGATTGGTTCAGCTCTCCGGTGCCGTGCTATGCTCTGACCGGCGCCGGGGCACCCTCCGGGTGCCGTTCGCGCCCCTCGGGGCTGTCCCCAAAGCCCGGAGCGTACTCTATGCTTCCCCAGATCCCGCCCTTCGTCCTCCGCGTGCTCTCCTGGACCCGCCGCCTCATGGGCGAGGGGGCCGGCCGGCTGACCCAGCGCCCGGGCCACAAGCTCGGGACCTTCCTCGGGGTCTTCACACCCACCATCCTCACCATCCTCGGCGTCATCATGTATCTGCGCTTCGGGTGGGTCGTGGGGCACGCCGGCATCGGCAGGGCCCTGCTCATCGTGTGCATGGCCAACGGCATCACGCTGATCACCGCGTTGTCGTTCTCCGCCATCGCCACCAATGCCCGGGTGGGGGTGGGGGGCGCCTACTACCTCATTTCCCGAAGCCTCGGCCTCGAGGTCGGGGGGGCGGTTGGGCTGCCGCTCTTCCTGTGCCAGTCCCTCTCGGTGACCCTCCACGCCTTCGGCCTCGCCGAGTCCTTCCGCCTCGTCTGGAGCGGCGTGCCCGTGCCGGCCGCGGCCTTCCTCATCATTCTCGCCGTGGCCACCCTGGCCTACCGGGGTGCCGGGTACGCCCTGCGCACCCAGATCCCCATCATGGGCCTCATCGCGCTTTCCGTGCTGGCCCTGGGGCTCGGCGCGCTCTTCGGGGGCGGGCCCGAGGGGCCCCGGGCCACGGTGCCCTCGGGGGAGGTGGGCACATGGGCGATGTTCGCCGTCATCTTCCCGGCGTTCACGGGCATCATGGCCGGCCTCGGCCTCTCGGGCGACCTGAAGAACCCCCAGAGATCCATTCCCTTGGGGGCCATCGGGGCCACCCTGGTGGGATTTGCCGTCTACCTGACCGTGACCGTGCTGCTTTTCCTGGGGGCCGATGCCCAAGCCCTGCGAGAAGAGCCCCTCGTCTGGACGCGGGTTGCCGCGCTGGGGGCCCTGGTGGTGCTGCCGGGCCTCTGGGGGGCGGTCTTCTCGTCGGCGGTAGGCGTCATCCTCATCGCGCCCCGTACGCTTCAGGCCCTGGCCATGGACCACCTCGCTCCCCGTAGGCTCGCGGTCCTTGCCAAGGACCGGGACGAGCCCGTGCTCGGGCTCGCGGTGACCCTGACCATCGCCCTCGGGGCGGTATTCCTGGGCGATCTCAACACGGTCGCCATCGTGGTGACCATGATCTTCCTCACGGTGTACGGGACGGTGAACCTGGCCGCCGCCCTGGAGGGGTTCTCCGGCGACCCGTCGTGGCGTCCGAGACTGTCGATTCCCTGGCCCGTGAGCCTCGCGGGCGCCCTGGGGTGCCTGGCCGCCATGATGCTCATCAATCCCCTGGCGGGCGCGCTGGCCGTGGCGGCCGAGCTCGCCCTCTACCTGACCCTTCAGCGGAAGGAGCGCGTGGCCGACTGGGGCGACGTGCGCCGGGGGGTGTACGAGGCTCTCGTCCGCTGGGCGCTCGTCAAGCTCTCCCGCCGGCCGATGAGCGCCCGCAACTGGCGGCCCCACATCCTGGTCTTCGTCGAGAATGCAGAGCGCCGGCTGGAGCTCGTGCGCTTTGGCTGCTGGTTCAGCCAGGACCGGGGTGTGGTGACGGTTTGTGAGTTGGTGCAGGGCGACCTTCTGACCCTGGAGGAGGATGAACCCCGGGAGCGCCGAGCCCAGATCGAGGCGCTCTTCCAGCGGGAGGGGATCGTCGCCTTCGGCGCGGTGGACGTGGTGGCCGGGGTGGAGCAGGGCATCGTGGCGGTGGCCCAGGCCAACGGCATGGGGGCGCTGGAGCCCAATACCGTGCTCCTGGGCTGGCCCGGGGACCCGGAGCGCCTGGCCGAGCTCCTGCGGGTGACGCGCCGGCTGGCACGCCTGCGAAAGTCCCTCATCATCGGACGGGTCGCCCCCCAGGCCGAGACCGGGAGCGGACGCCCCAAGAGCGTAGACGTTTGGTGGGGCGGCCTCCAGCGAAACGGGGACCTCCTCCTTCTGCTGGCCTACCTCCTCACCCGCAACCGGGAATGGCGGGGGGCCCGCCTGCGGGTATTGAGCGTCGCCTCCAACGACCTCATGAAGCGCAACACCGAGAACGCCCTGGCTCGGCTGCTCCCCGAGCTGCGCATCGACGCCGAGGTGGAGGTCCTGGTCAAGCCCCCCGACACGGGGGTTCGCGACCTCATCCGCGCCGAGAGCCGGGACGCAGACGCCGTGCTCCTGGGCCTCGACACCCCCCCCGAGGGCCAGGAAGACGAATACGCCAGGCGCCTTGCTGAGCTGGCCGACGGCCTGCCCACCTTTTTCTTCGTGAAGAACGCGAGCCTCTTCGTGGGGGAATTGGTCTCGGCTGGCGACCCCGGTGCCTCGCCCCACCCCCACCTGCCTGCCGGCAACGGGCCCGGGACCTAAGACCGCCTCATCACCCCGCCCCCTCCACGAACGCCGCCGCCTGCCGCAGGAGGTCTGCCACGGGCGTGGGGAGGGAGAGGCCGAGCAGGAGGAGGAGCCCGAAG
>CAZYJP010000083.1:0-8121 GCA_964647795.1 uncultured Thermodesulfobacteriota bacterium | reverse complement strand
GAGTCTCTCCGGGAGTGGGGCCGGGAACGAAAGGGGATCGTCTCCGGGGCCCTGAAAGAGCACGCCGATGCGTTTGCCCGAAGCGCCCGGCTCGCGGGGGCATCGGTCCACTTCGCGGCCGACGCCCGGGAGGCACTGGAGATCGCCACCCGAATCGCCCGGGGGGGAAGACTGCGGGAGGCCGTCAAGGCCAAGTCCATGACCGCCGAGGAGATCGGGCTCAACGAGGCCCTGGAGACCGCCGGCACCCGGGTGACCGAGACGGATCTCGGCGAGTTCATCATCCAGCTGGCCGGAGAGAGGCCCTCCCACATCTTGGCCCCCGCGATCCACCGCAGCCGGGAACAGGTGGCCGAGCTCTTCGCCGAGCAGCTCGGCGCACCCCCCGACGCGGATGTGGACGCGCTCATCGCGTGGGCCCGCCGCTCGCTCCGGGAGCGCTTTCTCTCAGCCGACCTGGGAATCACGGGCGCCAACTTCGCCGTGGCCCAGACGGGCACGGTGGTGCTCGTGACCAACGAGGGCAACGGCCGGCTCGCAACGTCGCTTCCCCGGGTACAGCTCTCGATCCTGGGGATCGACAAGATCGTCTCCGAGCCGGGAGACCTCCCGGGCCTCCTGACCCTCCTCACCCGCTCCGCCTCGGGTCAGACGATCTCGAGCTACGTCACCCTGGTGACCGGACCTCGCCGCACCGGGGAGGAGGAAGGCCCCGACGAGGTCCATCTGATCCTGCTGGACAACGGCCGCAGCGCCTGGGCCGGAGGCCCCTTCCGGGAGATGCTCCACTGTCTCCACTGTGGGAGCTGCCTCAACCACTGCCCCGTGTACCGGGCCGTAGGTGGGCACGCCTACGCCTCGCCCTACCCCGGGCCCATGGGCTCCGTGGTCTCTCCGCTCCTCTGGGGACCCGGGGCTTACCCGGACCTCCCCGAGGCGTGCACTCTCTGCGGGCGGTGCGCAGAGGTGTGCCCCCTTCGGATTCCCCTGCCCGAATACCACCGCAGGCTCCGGCGGCGGCGGGGCGGCTTGTCCTCGAAGGCCCTGGCCCAAGTGATCCGCAGCCCCGTCGCATACCGGTCGGCCCTGACCCTGGTGCGACGGTTTCTTCGCTCCGGGCGCCTCACCCGGAACTGGCGCGCTGGGCCTCTCCGGGAGTGGACGGCGTGCCGGGAGCTTCCGGCACCCCAGGCCGGAGGGGGTTTCCGCCCGTGGTGGGCAACGAGGCCGGGAGCGCCCGCGGTGCCTGCTTCCGCCGGGCTCTGTGCCGGGGCTGACCCGCAGGGTCGCGCGCCGTTCTCCAAGATTCCGGGAGACGGCGAGGCCCTGCCGCACGTTCGATATGCGGAGCAGGCGCGTGCCGCAGGGGTCGAGGTGGATTTCCTGGAGCCCGAATCCCTGGCGGGCAGGCTGGCCGGCCTCCTGTCCGCGTTGGGGAACCCGGCGACGGCGTGCCCCGCTCGGGGGTGGCCGCCGGGGCTCTGGGAGCCTGTGGAGAAGACCCTGCGAGGGGCGGGGTGCCGGATCATCCGTCCGGAACCGGCCGCCGAAGGGTACGCGTGGGACCGGGGGGCCCTCTCCGGGGCCGGGTTGGGAATCACGCCGTGCGACGCGTACCTGGCCGAGACCGGCTCCCTCGTCTTCCCCGCCGGCCTCGGCCGGGGCCCCCTCGCCTCCCTGCTGCCCCCGGTCCATCTGGCCCTGAGCACCCCGGGCCGCTGCCTGGAGGACCTCGGCGAGTACCTGGATCTCGCCCCCCTCCCCTCGCGTCTCCAGCTCGTCACCGGCCCCAGCCGAACCGGCGACATCGAGGGCACGCTCTCCACCGGGGTGCACGGCCCAGGCCGGGTGCTCCATTGGATCGTGGGGGCGGGGTGACGATGCGGATTGCGGGGCTCAGACGAGGGGCTCCCCGGCCCTGCCCCGAGCCAGGCAGTGAATCCGGGGGTCCGCAACCTGTTCCCTTTTGTCGGTCTTTGATCTATCCTTGCTCTCCTCTGTTTCTGCACCGCACAAGGAGGGAATCATGAAGCGTCTCGTCACCGCCCTGACCGTACTCCTCGCCGCCGCCTCGGCAGCGTCGGCGGCAAACACCCTCAAGCTCGGCCATGTGGCACCTCCGTTCCACGGCCAGCACCAAGGGATGCTGCGTTTCGCGGAGGTGGTGGGCGAGCAGACCAAGGGCGCCTACACGGTCCAGGTGTTCCCCCTCGGCCAGCTCGGCGGGGAGCGCTCCATGGCCGAGCAGGTTCAGATGGGCACCCTGGAGGTCGCGTCGATCACCACGGCCGTGCTCTCGAACTTCGTGCCCCAGGCCGCGGCCCTGGATCTCCCCTTCCTGTGGCCCGACCGCCGCACGGCCTACGCGGTGCTCGACGACGCGGCCTTCCAGGAGAAGTTCTTCGGCTACTTTCCGGCGAAGGGGTTCATCGCCATCGGCTACACGGAGAACGAGTTCCGACACCTCAGCAACACCAAGCGGCCGATCCGGAAGCCCGAGGACCTCGCCGGACTGAAGCTGCGGCTCATGGAGGCCCCCATCTTCCTGGACAGCTTCAAGCAGCTCGGCGCCGTGCCCGTACCCATGCCCTTCCCCGAGATCTACACGGCGCTCCAGCAGGGGGTCATCGACGCCCAGGAGAACCCCCACTACACCTCGATCCTCATGAAATTCCCCGAGGTGGCCAAGCACGTCACGATGACCAACCATGCGCTGACCGAGTGCATCATCGTCGTCAACGCCGACTACTGGAAGGGCCTGTCCCCGGACGTGCAGCAGGTCTTCCGCCAGGCGGCGCGTGAAGCCATCGAGACCAACCGCAGGGTGACGGCGGAGCAGTTCGAGAAGCTGCCCAACCTCGAGATTTCGATCGACGAGTACAACCGAAAGAACGACATCCAGGTGGTGGAGCTCACCGCAGAGGAGCGTGCTGCCTTTCGGGCGGCCATGACCCCCATCTACGAAAAATACCGCCCCATCATCGGGGCGGAGTTCTTCGACTTCGTCCTCAGCAAGGTCGAAGAGCACGCGACGAAGTAGGGAAAGGATACCGGGGTGGAGGCGCCAGGCTTCAGGTTTCCGGGCTCGGACCGTGACGGTTTGGGCGCAAGGACCTGGAGCCTGGTTCCCCGAGCCTGATCCCCCCCGTCCCCCCGCATGAACCTTCTGCGCATCTGGAACCGTCTCGAGGAGGTCGTCCTGGGGTGGACCCTCCTCGGGCTCGCCCTCCTGGCCTTCGTCCAGGTGGTTCTGCGCTACGCCTTCTCGACAGGCTTCGACTGGGTCGAAGAGTTCGGACGCTACGTGGGCATCCTCCTCACCTTCCTCGGCGCCAGCGTGGGGGTGAAGCACGGCACCCACTTCTCGGTGGAGGCCCTGGTCAAGGTGCTACCCCACCGCGCCTCGTGCGCCGTGCGCGCGTTCGCGGCGCTCTTCACCGCGGCGCTCTTCGCCGCCGTGATGTGGTACGGCTGGATCCACGCCTCGCGCCTCTATGGCTTCGGGGTCACGAGCGCCAGTCTGCGGGTCCCCATGTGGATCCCCTACGCGCCCATCCCCCTTCTTTCGGCCGCCCTGGCCGTCCGCTTCCTGCTCCAGGCCGTGCAGCACGCCCGAGGCGTTTTCGGCGAAGCCCCCCAGGGAGGGGGAGCCTGATGCTGACCACGGTGGCGGTCGCCTTCGTCGTCCTGCTCCTCCTCGGCGTGCCCATCGCCGCGGTGCTGGCCGGGGTGACCGCCCTCACCGTAGCGCTGCACACCAACACCCCCCTGCTGGTGCTCCCCCAGCAGATCTTCAACGCCCTCGACAACTTCGTCCTCCTCGCGATCCCGTTCTTCGTCCTGGCCGGCCGGATCATGACGACCGGCACCATGGCCCAGCGCCTCGTCGACGTGATGCGCGCCCTGGTGGGGAACAAACGGGGGGGGCTGGCCGTGACCGCGGTGCTGGCCTGCCTGTTCTTCGCCGCCCTGTCCGGTTCGAGCCCCGCCACGGTGGTAGCCGTCGGCTCCATCATGATCCCGGCCCTGACCCGGAGCGGGTACCCGGAGAACTTCTCGGTGGGCCTCGTCACGGCATCCGGGAGTCTGGGGATCGTGATCCCGCCGTCGATCCCGATGATCCTCTACGCCTTGGTGATGAACGTCTCGGTGGCGGAGCTCTTCCTGGCCGGCATCGGCCCCGGCCTGTTCATCGGCGGCATCTTCATCGGCTACGTGGTGTGGCGGGCGCGCCGGGAAAAGTGGCCGGTCGAGGAAGGGTACACCTGGGCGGAGAGCCTGCGCGTGGTGCGTCGGGGAATTTGGGCGCTCTTCCTCCCCGTCATCGTCCTGGGAGGGATCTACTCCGGGGTGTTCACCCCCACCGAGGCGGCGGCGGTGAGCGTCGTATACGCCCTCTTTGTCGAGGCGGTGATCCACCGCGGCCTCACGCTGAAGAGCCTCCACCAGGCGCTTGTCGACTCGGCCGTTCTCTCCGGCTCGCTCCTTCTCATCCTGTCCTGCGCCATGACCTTCGTGTGGCTCCTCACCAGCCAGGGTCTCCCGCTCCTGGTGGCCGAGTTCATCCTGGGCCGGGTCGACAGCGCCTGGACCTTCCTGCTCCTGGTGAACGTGCTCTTCCTCCTCCTGGGGTCCGTAGGGGACAACGTCTCGGCCATGCTGATCCTCTCCCCGATCTTCGCCGAGACCCTCCAGCGCCTCGGCATCGACCCGGTCCACTACGGGATCCTGATGGTGCTGGGGATCGAGGCCGGCTTTCTGACCCCGCCCTTCGGGTTGAACCTCTTCGTGGCCATGGGCCTCACGAAGAAACCCATGGGGACCGTTGCCCTGGCCACGGCGCCCTTCGTCCTGCTCCTCCTCGGGGCTCTGTTGGTCGTCACCTTCGTCCCCGCCATTTGCCTCTGGCTGCCGCAGACCTTCTACCGGTGAAGACCGGTAACCGTGACCCGTAACGCGTGACGCGTAACGTGTGACGCGTCTGGGGTCCGTCCTTCGTCCTCCGTCCTTCGCCCTTGTATGTTCAGCCACGTGATATGGTTTCACGGTCGTTGGGACGTGGTAGGCCGTTCGTCCTCTGGGACACCAAGCCCGTGACAGAGCCAGGGTCGCCACGTCCTTCTCTGATCATCCCGAACAGTTGCCAGGGACCCCAAGCCCGCATCTCGCAAGGAAGGGAACCAGAGATCCATGACCCAGCCCGCAGTCTTCATCGGCATTGATGTCTCCAAGGCCAGCCTCGAGGTCGCAGTGCGTCCTCACGGCACCCGGTGGTCTGTCCCTCGTACGGACGACAAGCTGCCCGAGCTCGTGGAGAAGTTGAACCGCCTCGCCCCCGTGCGCGTAGTGCTCGAAGCCACCGGCGGACTCGAACTGCCGGTCGCCAGCGCCCTGGCCGTTGCCAACCTCCCCGTCGTCGTCATCAACCCCCGTCAAGCCCGGGATTTCGCCAAGGCCACGGGCCGCTTGGCCAAGACCGACCCCATCGACGCAGACGTCCTCGCACACTTGGGCGAGGCACTCAGACCCAACGTGCGCTCCCTACCCGACGCTGCCACCCAGGAACTGGCTGCCCTGCTCACCCGCCGCCGCCAGATCGTCGATATGATCACGGCCGAGAAGAACCGTCTGGCCGCAGCTTCGCCACGGGTGCGCCCCGGCATCTCCTCACACATCGAGTGGCTCCAAACCCAACTCGACGGCTTCGACAACGACCTGCGCACTGCCCTGCGCGAGCAGGAGATCTGGCGCGACAAGGACGCCCTGCTCCAAAGCGTGCCCGGCGTGGGGCCGGTACTGTCCCTCACCTTGCTTGCCAAGCTGCCGGAGCTCGGCACCCTCAACCGCCGCCAAATCGCCTGCTTGACCGGTGTCGCGCCCCTCAATCGCGACAGCCTTGCCGCCGGCCCTTCCCACGCTACTCTTGCTCGGCACGGGAGGAGACGCCATGGCAATTCCCAAGCGCACGCTGGGCAAGACCGGTGCGGAGGTGACGATCTTGGGGCTCGGGGGCGAGGGGGTGCTCCGGACCCACGGAAGGGAGCGGGAGGCAACCGAGCTCGTGAGGCGGGCGCTCGATCTGGGCATCACCTACTTCGAGTCGGCCCGAGCCTACGCCGGGAGCGAGGGGTATCTGGGACGGGCCCTCGGGCGGGACCGCGAGCGGGTCTTTCTCGCCACCAAGTCCCACCATCGCCGGGCTCGGGGGGCCAGGGCACACCTGGATGAGAGCCTGGCGATGCTGCGCACCGACTGGATCGACCTGTGGTTCGTCCACGACGTGCGCACTGGAGAAGACCTGGAAACCGTCGCGGGACTCGGCGGGGCCCTGGAGACTTTCGCCAAGGCGCGCGAGGAGGGCATGGTACGCTTCGTGGGTGTCTCGGCCCACGAGAACCCCGAGATCCTCCGCCAGGCCCTGGATCTCTTCGACTTCGACTGCGTGCTCCTGCCCGTCAACCCGGCGGAGCCCGTGGCCGGCTCCTTCGCGGAAGGCGTGCTCCCGGTGGCAAGGGGAAGGAACCTAGGGGTCATCGCGATGAAGACTCTCTGCCGGGGTTTGACGACCCGGGTACCGGGCTACCCGGGCACCGGCCCCTTCCTCCGCTACGCCCTCTCCACCGAGGGGGTCACCCTGACGAGCGTGGGTTGCGACGACCCCGTGCAACTGGAGGAGAACGCCCGGGCCGCAGGGGCCTACACCCCCCTGCCGCTGTCCGAGCGCGAGGACCTGGAGCAGCTGCTCTACCCCTATCAGAAAGACCTCCTGTACTACCGCGGTCGGAGCTCGCGTGAAGAACCCTGAAGAGAAGCCTCGAAGCGCTCGCCAGAGACCCTTTCGCGTCGTGTTCGAAGACGTCCACCTCCTGGTCGCCGACAAGAATGCGGGGATTCTTACGGTACCCATCCCCGGCAAACACTCCCGAAACCTCAAGGACATCCTCGACCGTTACCTGGTCAGCCAGAAGCGAGAGGCCCTTCCGGTGCACCGGATCGACCGCTACACCTCGGGGCTCGTGGTCTTCGCGAAGAGCCGAGCGGCCTGGCAGCATCTGGTCCATCAGTTCCGCGGGCGCACCCCCGAGAGGACCTACCTGGCCCTGGTCCGCGGCGAGATGGGAACGGAGACGGGCACCCTGCGGCACCGGCTCGAGCTCACCACGGACGGTTTCCGCCAGAGGGTGGTTGCCCAGGGAGGAACGGAGGCCGTGACCCACTACCGGGTTCTCGAGCACCTGCGGGGGGCCAGCCTCCTCGAAGTACGTCTGGAGACCGGCCTCAAGAACCAGATCCGGGTGCAGTTTCGCGCTGCGGGCCACCCCCTGGTGGGAGACCGGCACTACGCCGTGGAAGAGACCCGGGAGGCGAAACTCCACCGCCAGGCCCTGCACGCCTGGAAACTCGCCTTCCTGCACCCCACGACGGGCAGGCGCGTGTCCTTCGAGGCCCCGCTGGCACGGGACATGGCGGACTTGGCGGCGCGGCTTCGGTGAACGCGTCCGGGACCGCCACTGCCCCCATGGGTACCGTGACCCGCATCTCCCTCGTCCGCCACGGCAGGGTGCACAACCCCGGCCACGTGTTCTACGGCCGTCTCTCCCGCTTCGGTTTGAGCGCCGAAGGGTGGAAGGAGGCACGGGCCGCGGCCCGCATCCTCTCGCAGGAGCCTTTGGCGGCAGTGTTTTCGAGCCCCCTTCTGCGGGCGCGTCAGACCGCCCGGGAGATCGTCCGAGACCGGGAACCCCTGCACCCCAGGTTCTCGCGCCTCCTCCTGGAGGTCAAAACCCCTTACGAGGGGAGGCCGTCGGGGGAGGTCCGAGACCGGGCGGACGACGTCTACACCGGAGCCGGGCCCGGTTACGAGCAACCGGCCGACGTGCTGGCCCGTGTCCTCCAGTTCGTGGCGCGGACCCGCCGGCGCTTCCCCGGGGCGCACACCGTCGCGGTGACCCACGGCGACCCCATCGCTTTCCTGGTCCTCTGGGCCGCCGGCAGCGAGGTGGTCCCTGCCGCCAAGACGCGCCTGGCCCCCCTGGGCATCGCCGGAGGCTACCCCGCCACAGGCTCGGTCACGACGCTCGTCTACTCCTCCGGCGAGACGGGGGAGAGACCGGCGCTGGA
>CAZYJP010000082.1:0-8121 GCA_964647795.1 uncultured Thermodesulfobacteriota bacterium | reverse complement strand
CGCCGAGCTCGAGCGCCACTATGGCTTCGTGGTCGACCCGGCACGGGTGGCCACCTCCGCCTACCGGACGGGACGACCGCGCCGGGCGCGAAGCACTGACCCTACTGACTCCGTTGTGAGAGGTTCGCGGCCACCGGCGTGACGGTGCCGTCGAAGGGGTGGGGCTACCCCGCCCAGGCCAGGGCCTCGCGGAAGAGGCCGAGGATGGAGCCGGGCAGAACGCCGAGCAGGAGGATGGAGAGGCAAAACGCGTAGCCCAAGCTGCGTCCCAGGAGCGTGAGGGGCACTCGGGCCTCCGGGGCTGCCTCTTCCCCCTCCTCTTCGGGGCTGAAGGCCGCCTTGACCATCTTCAGGTAGTAGAAGACGCCGATGGCCGTGTTCAGCGCGGCGATGATCACCAGGGCGAGGTAGCCCTTCTCGAGGGCCGCGGTCAGCACGTAGAACTTCCCCATGAAGCCCACGGTGGGTGGGATGCCCGCCAGGCCGAAGGCGCCCAGGGCCAGGGTGAAGGCCAGAACGGGTGCCCGCCGGTGGAGGCCCCTCAGGTGGTCCAGGGTGACGTTCTCTCCCGCGGGAGCCAGGGAGTAGATCACGTAGAACAGGGCGAGGCTCATCACGAGGTACCCGCCCGCGTAGAACATCGCGCCCGCGTAGCCCTGGATCGTGCCGCTCAGGATCCCGGTCATCATGAAACCGGCGTGGGAGATGGACGAGAAACCCAGGAGCCGCTTGAGGTCGGTTTGGACCAGGGCGGCCAGGTTGCCGTAGGTCATGGACAGGACGGCGAGAATCACCAGCACCGTGAAGAACCCCCCGGGTTCCTGGCCCCCCAGCCCCGTGAGTCGAATCAGGACCGCCACGGCGCCGATCTTGGGCAGTGTGGCGATGACGCCTGCGGTCTCGTTGGCGGCGCCCTGGTAGATGTCCGGGGTCCAGAAGTGGAAGGGGAAGAGGGCGAGCTTGAAGAAGAAGCCGCCGAGCATCATGGTGAGGGCCATCAGCCCCAGGGGCGATCCCGCCAGCTCCGGAAAGACCCGCAGGAGCTCGTCCAGGTGGGTCGTCTGGGCCAGGCCGAAGACGTAGCTCATGCCGAAGAGGCTCACCCCGGAGGCCACCGCCCCGAAGAGGACGTACTTGATCCCGGCCTCCACGTGGGATGCGTGCTCGGAGCGCCGCAGGGGCACGAGGATGTAGAGGGCGTAGGACGAGAGCTCCAAGGAGATATAGAGGGTGAGGAGCTCCACGCTGCTCACCAGGAACGTCAGCCCCAGCACGCTCAGGGAGAGGAAGAAGTAGTACTCGGGCTCGTGCTCCTGCTGCACGCCCCGCAGGCCCTCCCCGAGGGCCACAGCCCCGAAGAACCCGAGGGCCACCAGGAACTTGAGAGCCTGGCTGAAGCCGTCCACCCGGTAGGTGCCGGAAAAGAGATCGCCGCGGGCGCCGAAGGTGAGCGCGGCGACGACGACCGCGAGAGCGGAGAGCGCCAGCGCAGCCCGCCGGGCGGCGCCGTGCCGGGGTTCGGCCAGGGTGAAACCGAAGAGCACCAGGGCCGACAGTGCCAGAAAGATCTCGTGTGCGAAGGCCATGGAGTTTCCTTAGCGGCGTGACGCATGACGCGTGACGCGTGACGAAGAGTGTGCCGCTGGTCGCAATTCCATCAGTCCACCGACCCCTGCTCGGTCTCGGGCGTCCCGTCCTCTACCCCCGGTGACTCGAGGGCGGCGTCTGGGGCGGTGGTAGGCTCTGCCTCGCGGGACGGTTCGCCGTGGTCGTTCTCGACCGTACCTTCGTGAGCCTCGCCGTGATCCGCTCCGTGAGCGGCGGACGGGAAGAGGGCGTTCCACAGGCCGGGGAGCCCGCCGCTCGGCAGAGTCGAGGGTTCGGCGTGGGCCTGGGTCACCACGTGGGCGACGCTCGCGTCCATGGCCCGCAGGAAGGGCTTGGGGTTGAGGCCGATCCAGAACACGAAGACTGCCAGGAAGGCCAGGGTGCCGAACTCCCGAAGATCCAGGTCCCTGAGGCGGCGTCCGTGGGCGTGGTCCCCGTGGGCATCGTGCTTCTGCGGCTCGTGTGCCGAGGACTTCGTGTGCGCCTTTCTCTTGCCGTTGCCTTTTGCGGGCGGGGCGCCGTGCTCCTCCTCGTGCCCGTGGTGCCCCTCGACCCGGTCCCAGACGATCTTCTGGAGGAGCCGGAGCATGTAGGTTGCGGCCAGCAGGGCCCCGGGGATGGCGAAGGCCGCCAGGAGCTTGTTCTCGGCGAAGGCGCCGATGAGGACCAGGAGCTCGCCGACGAAGGAGTTGGTGCCAGGGAACGCGAGGGACGAGAGGCTGAAGATCCCCAGGAAGGTCACGTACACCGGCATGAAGGCCCCGATGGCCGAGTTGTCGGCGATCATCCGGCTGTGGGTGCGCTCGTAGAGGATCCCGACGCAGATAAAGAGCGCGCCGGTGGTGATCCCGTGGTTCACCATCTGGAGGATCGCACCCTCGATGCCGGCCTGGTTCACCAGGAAGATCCCGAGGGTCACGAACCCCATGTGACCCACCGACGAGTAGGCGATGAGCCGCTTCATGTCGTTCTGGCCCAAGGCCACGAACCCCCCGTAGAGGATCGACACGATGGAGGCCCAGAGGAAGACGGGCCCCATGTACGCGGTCGCCAGGGGCGTGATCGGAAGGCAGAAGCGCAGGAATCCGTAGGTCCCCATCTTGAGGAGGACGCTGGCCAGGATGACCGAGCCGGCCGTGGGCGCCTCCACGTGGGCTGCCGGGAGCCACGTGTGGAAAGGGAACATCGGGACCTTGATCGCGAAGGCCAGAGCGAAGGCCAGGAAGACCCAGAACTGGAAGGCGAAGGTGTATCCCCTGTCCATCAGCTCGGGGATGGAGAAGGTGCCGCCGACCAGGTACAGCGCGATGATCGCCACCAGCAGGAGCACACTGCCGGCCAGGGTGTAGAGAAAGAACTTCACGGACGCGTAGACCTTGCGGGGGCCTCCCCAGACCGCGATCAGCAGGTACATGGGGATGAGCATGGCCTCCCAGAAGACGTAGAAGAGCACCAGGTCCAGGGAGCAGAAGACCCCGACCATGGCGGCCTCCATGACGAGGAGGGCGAAGATGAACTCCTTGACCCGGACCTCGATGTACTTCCAGGAACACAGCACACACAACGGCATCACGAAAGTGGTGAGAAGCACGAGGAAGAGGCTGATCCCGTCCACCCCGAGGGCATAGCGGATGTCGAGGGCCGGAATCCAGTCGTGGAGCTCGGAGAACTGGAACCGATGGGTCCCGTGCTGGAAGGCCGCGTAGAGGGGGATGGAGACCAAGGCCTCCAGCACCGTCACGAGGACCGCCCACACCTTGAGGACGCGGTTTCCCCTCAGGAACAGGGCCACCGCCGCCCCCGCCAGGGGCAGGAACACCAGCAGGCTTAGGATCGGGAACCCCAGGCTGTGTGGCAGCGCGAACTCAGGTGTCATCGGTGACCCTTGGATGCAATCGGTTCGGCGGTTTCCCTCTCCGCCGCCCCCATTAGAAACTCACCACCGCCGCCAGGACCGCGAAGAGCGCGATCACCGCCGCGGCGATGTACTGCTGGAGCTTCCCGGTCTGGGCGTGGCGCACCTTGTCCCCGAATCCCCAGACACCCTCGGCCACGCCGTCTACCACGCCGTCGATGGCCTTCACGTCGAAGCGGGACCAGAGGGCCGCCGCCCCCAGCGCGAAGCGCATGCCGGCCGTGCGGTAAACCTCCCCCACCCAGTCGTTGACCGGGGAGAGGGGGTTGCGGAAGAACCGCACCACCTGGGCGGAGCCCTTCCGATAGAACCAGTCGAGATCCAGGTTGAGCTTCGGCTCCGGGGTGAGCTTTTTGCGCAACAGGTAGAAGCCCAGGGCCGTGAACCCGAGGATCTGGAGCGTCTCGGAGAGGTGGTACGCCGTGTAGGGGTGGTAGGTCACAGGGAAGGGGAGCATCCGGTACAGGTAGTCGGGGTAGACGCCCAGGAAGAAGCAGAAGAACGACGCGATGCCCATGGCCACGAGCATGTTCCGCGGCGGGTCCTTGCAGATGACCCCCTTGTCCTCCCCGAACCAGATGAAGTAGGGAAGCTTGATCCCCACCGAGAGGAACGTGCCCACCGAGGCCAGGAGCAGCATGAGCATGAGCACGATGTGGTGGGCCTCACCCGCGCCGGCGACGATCATCGACTTCGAGACGAACCCGCTCGTGAGGGGGAACCCGGAGATAGAGATCCCCCCGATGACTGTCGCGACCATGGCCAGGGGCATGCGCTTGTACAAGCCCCCGAGCTCCGAGAGCTTCGAGGTGCCCGCCATCTCGAGCACTGCGCCCACCCCCATGAACAGGAGCGCCTTGTAGAGGATGTGGGCGTAGGCGTGGGCCACGGCGCCGTTGACCGCGAGCGCCGTCCCGATCCCGATGCCGCACACCATGTAGCCCACCTGGCTCACGATGTGGTAGGCGAGGATGCGCCGGCCGTCGTTCTCGATGATCGCGTACCCGACCCCATAGAGCGTCATGATGGCGCCCGCGACGGCCAGCACTTCGTACCCGGGAAATGCCCGGGCCAGCACGTAGACAGCGGTCTTCGTAGTGAAGGCGCACATGAAGACCCCGCCCATCACCGTGGACTCCGGGTAGGCGTCGGGGAGCCAGGAGTGGAGGGGGGGCACCGCCGCGTTGAGCACGAACCCGATGAGGATGAGGTAGGCGGCGAGGTTGGCGTTCTCGGGGGCGATGGGACCGAAGGTCAGGTCGTGGGTCTTCATCCACCAGAGGAAGATCCCGCCCATGAGGACGAGCCCGCCCACCACGTGGACCAGGAGGTACCGGAAACCGGCACGGAGCGACGCGGGCTTTCGGCGCAGCCACACCAGGAAGACCGACGAGAACGCCATCAGCTCCCAAAAGATGAAGAGCGTCAGGTAGTCGCCGGCGAGGGTAACCCCCACCGAGCCGCCCACGTAGAGGAACCCGGCCACGTGCTGCCAGCGGTCCTCCACGTGCATCCCGTAGACCGCCCCGATGACCGCCATGAGGGTGAAGACGTGAAGGAAGACGATGGCGAGCTGATCGACCTGCGCGAAGATGAGCTCGAAGCCCAGGTAGGACGCCCGGCCGTAGGTGCCCGGCTCCATCGAGTGGACGGACGCGAAGGCCGCGAGGGGGATCACCCAGAGCATCTTGCGGGCCTTGGGGAAGGCCGCCGCGAGGGCGGCTCCCAGGAGGAAGAGGACCACGGGGTGGACGATGCCCATCGCTCAGTCCTCCCCGTTGCCGTCGCGGTAGAAGCCCTCGGGCTTCATGAGCCAGAGGTGGCCGATGCCCTTCATGAACCGCGCCATCCCCCAGCAACCCACCAGCCCGAAGAGCGCCCAGAACGCCCGGATCCGGTCGCCCACGAAGTGGGGCTCGTGGCGTGGGGCGTACACGTCGTAGAGGACGAAGAGGCCCAGGGCACCGAGGAACACGGCCCGGAGCAGCTGGGGCCGCTCCCGGAGTCGATCGATCCAGCGCACGATCATCGGACGACCTCGATGAGCTTCAGGAAGAGATCCGGGTAGAAGCCGAAGAACACCGAGAGCAAGGCAGTGGCGAAGAGCGGCACCACCATGAAGGGCGAGGCCTCCGCGTAGGTGAGCTCGGCCGCCGCGACGTTCCTCGGAAAGAAGGCGCGCACCACCACCGGCACGAAGTAGCCGGCGTTGAGGAGCGAGCTCGCCAGGAGCACCACCAGGAGCCCCACGTTCTCCAGCTGCATCGTCCCCACGGCCAGGTACCACTTGCTCACGAACCCGGCCACCGGCGGCACCCCGATCATCGAGAGGCTCGCCAGGGCAAACGCCGCCATGGTCCAGGGCATCCGATACCCGATCCCGTCGAGCTGGCTGATCTCGGTCTTCCGGTGGGCGACCATGATGGCCCCGGCACAGAAGAAGAGCGTGATCTTGGAGAAGGCGTGATTGGGGATGTGGATGAGCCCGCCGGTGATCCCGCTCTGGGTCAGGAGCGCCACCCCGAACACGATGTAGGCGAGCTGGCTGATGGTGGAGTAGGCGAGACGGGCCTTCAGGTTGTCCTTGGTCAGCGCGATGGCCGACCCGGCCAGCACGGTGAACGCCGCGATGTAGGCGGTGACGAGCCCCAGGCCGTACTCCTGGAGGAGGTCCACCCCGAAGACATAGAGCATCACCCGGCAGATGGAGAAGACGCCCACCTTCACCACGGCCACCGCATGGAGGAGCGCGCTCACCGGCGTGGGCGCCACCATCGCCGAGGGAAGCCAGTTGTGGAAGGGCATGAGCGCCGCCTTGGCGTACCCGAAGAGCGAGAGGAAGTACACCACCGTCACCAGGGCCCGGCTCGCAGTGGAGGGGAAGATTCCCGAGCCGATCTGGGTCGCGAAGTCCAGGGTGCCGGTGCTCACGTAGATGAGAACCATCGCCGGGAGCAGGAGCACCTTCGAGGTCACCATCAGGTAGGTGATGTACTTCCGGCTCCCGTCGTAGGCGTCGGCGTCCTGGTGGTGCATGACCAGGGGGTAGGTGCAGATGCTCACGACCTCGTAGAAGAGGTACAGGGTCAGGACGCTGCCGGAAAACGCGACGCCCACGGCGCCGAAGATCGTCGCGGCGTAGCAGGTGTAGAAGCGGGTCTGGGCGTGCTCGTGGAGCCCGCGCATGTAGCCGATGCAGTAGAAACCCGCGAGGATCCAGAGGAACGACGAGACCCCGGCGAAGAGCAGGCTCATCCCGTCGACCCGGAGCTTGATCGCCACCCCGGGGAAGAACTCGAAGAGCGTCAGCGTGTAGGCGCCCCCCATGGGCCCCGTGACGTGGGGCAGCAGGGCCAGGGTGGCGAGGAACGTGACGGCCGCCCCGATCACCGACCACGCCTCGCGCACGTTGGGCCAGCGGCCCGAGCCCAGGATGAGGAAGGCCGTGAGGGCCGGGACGAGGAGCGGGATGAGGACCAGGGCGCTCTCGATGTCGTGCATGGCGGTCCCGTCAGTCTCTCAACTGGGAGAGTTCGTCGGTCAAGGTGGTCCGGAAGTGCCGGTACACGCAGACCGCGATGGAGAGGCAAATGGCGGCTTCGGCGGCAGCGAGCCCCATGATGAAGAGCGTGAAGGTCTGGCCGAGGCTCTTGTCCGGGGCGAGAAAGGTGTTGAAGGCGATGAAGTTCAGGCCCGCGGCGTTCAAGATGAGCTCGGCGCTGATCAGCATGCCGATGAAGCCGGGGCGGCTGATGACCCCGTAGAGCCCCAGCACAAAGAGACAGAGCGCGAGGAGCAGGTACGACTCCAGGTGGCCGAAGAACAGGGGCTGCATCAGGTCCCTCCCGGAGTGCCCCGGCCCCGCCTGGCCAGCACCACCGAACCCACGATGGCCACCAGGAGCACCAGGGAGATGAGCTCGAAGACCAGGGCGTAACTCGTCAGGAGCCGCATGCCCACCGCCTCGATGCTGTGCGAGCCGGGCACCACCTCGGCCGCGGGCTCCCACCGGGTGGAGAGGACCGCGCTCCCCAGCACGAGCCCCGCGAAGAGTGCGGCCACGAAACCGGCCCCGACCTTTGCAGGAAGGAAGAGGGGGTTTCGCTCCGCCTCCCGCGGCGGCCGGGCCAGCATCACCGCAAAGGTGAGGCTGATGCAGACCGCCCCCACGTAGATCAGCACCTGCATGGCGGCGATGAAGTGGGTGCCCAGATAGACGTACACGCCTGCCACACCCACGAGGGAGGTCGCGAGGCCCAGCACGGCGTGGATCAGGCGCCGCGCCCCCACGGCCACGATGCCCCCCAGGAGCGCCAGCAGGGCAAAACCCAGGAAGGCGGCGTCGGCCAGGTGGACGTAAAATTTCAGGCTCGGGTCGAAGGTGAAGGTCATGGGTCTCCGCTTTCCATTCTCAGCGGTCAGTTCTCCGTGTCCCGTTCCCCAACCGCCCCTCGGGTGGCCAGGGACCCATCCTGCAGCGAGCCTCGGCGGCAGTGGGCACCGGGCCGGGCCGGCTGCGTTCCGCGCGATGCAACGTTACGGCTGCTGGCGGTCGCCGCGCTCCGCTCTGCCACCCCCGCCCGGCGCCCTCCCGGACG
>CAZYJP010000081.1:0-8131 GCA_964647795.1 uncultured Thermodesulfobacteriota bacterium | reverse complement strand
CCCAGCCTCGGGAAAAGGCCCGCCCGGGGGACACCCCCACACACAGGGTCCACAGGGGGGCGGGGGCAATCAGGACCAGCGGCCACACCGGGGCAGGGGGAAAGGCGAGGGCAGCCACCAAGGCCCCCCAGAGGGCGAGCCCCCCCCGGACCGGATCTCCCCAGCCCCTCACCGCCTGGCCGAGGGACCTGCCCTTGCCGAAGAATCCCGGCCGGAACAGACCCCTCGGCCCGGCCGGCGCCGACCCCTTCACCCCCGGGGCGCACTCAGGTGGTGTCTCGGGACGCACCGGGGTGTTCCCCCTGCGGGAGTTTGCGGATCTTCACTTCCTTGACCCGCCTCTTGTCCACGTCCAGCACCGTGATCTCCAGCCCCCGGTAGCGGAAGGTTTCCCCGAGCTTCGGGACGCGCCCCAGGGCGTGGAAGACCAGCCCTCCCACGGTCTCGTACTCGACCTCCCGGCCGAGCTCGATCTCGAGGTGCTCTTCCAGCTTCTCCAACTCGGTGCGGGCGTCGACCCGAAGACCGTCGCCGGCCTCCCGGATTTCCGCGTCTTCCTCGTCGTACTCATCCTGGATGTCCCCCACGATCTCCTCCAGGACGTCCTCCAGTGTGGCCAATCCCGAGACTCCCCCGTACTCGTCCACAGCGATCGCCAGGTGGAGCCGGCGGCGGCGAAACTCCCCGAGCAGGGCCTCCAGGCTCATGGTCTCTGGCACGAAGTAGGCGGGCCGGAGGAGCGTGCGAAGGGACGGGTGGGGCGGCGGGACGCCCCAGAAGTGGAGCACGTCCCGGGCCGTCACGAACCCCACCACGTGGTCCACGTCCCCCTCGTACACCGGCACCCGGGAGTGTCCCTCCTCCACCATGGTCCGGGCCAGGTCCTCCAGGGAGGCGTCCACCTCCACCGTCACCATCTCGGTGCGGGGCACGGCCACCTCCCGGACCAGAATCTTTCGAAAGGAGAGGACCGAGAGGAGCATCTCCTCCTCGTCGGCGTTGAACAGGCCCTCGGCGGTCCCGTCCAGGATGAGCGCCTCCATCTCCTTGACCACGTCGCGCTTCGGGCGCGTCCGGCGCCCCAGAAGGTCCCGGAACAAGGCCCGGAGCGAACCTGCGTCACCGCTGCCCATGTGCCTCCTCAGTGCAGAACCCAGAACAGGATCCCGCCCAGCAGGATCCCCAGAACGGCTCCGGCCGCCACCTCGGTCCGGGTGTGGATCCGGTGGAACAGCCGGCTGTGACTGACCATGAGGGCAAGGACCCCGGTCAGCACGGCCACCATGGGGTCCTCGGTGTGCAGGGTCAGAAGAGCGGCTATGGCGAAGGAAACCGCGGCGTGCCCCGAGGGGAACCCCCCGCGCAGGAGGCGTCCCCTCCCCACCGCCGCCTTCACGAGCACCACCACCACAAGGACCGCGAGGAGGGAGGCCGCGAGCGCCACCGGTTTCCCCGCGTTGAGCTCCCCCAGCAACGCCCCGGCGGGTGCCCCTGCGGCCGGGACCAGGACCACCCAGCCCACGGCCGCCGCGGCAAAGGCGGCCACCAGGACGGCCCCGGCCGCCACGTCCTTGGCGGCGCGAGCCAGCGGGTTGAAGTCCGGGCAGGCGAGATCCACCACGGCCTCCACCGCGGTGTTCAACAACTCGGCCACGAGCACCAGGGCCGCCGCCAGGCACAGGAGAGCAAACTCGGCCGGTGTCACCCCAAGCCGGGGGGCCACCAGAAGCACGGCGAGGCACGCAAGGGAGTGCCAGCGCAGATGGCGCTGGGTCCGGACCCCGTGGAGGATCCCTTCCGCGGCGCAGTTGAGCGACCGGAGCCAGGTTTCAGGCTTCATCGAGGGCAAGGCGGTAGAGCTCGGTCTCCTTGGCCTCCATCTCGGGGGCCCGTGCAGCCTGCTCTCCTTCGTGGTCGTACCCCAGCAGGTGGAGCACACCGTGGATGCACAGGTAGGCAACCTCGTCCTCCAGCCTGCCTCCCTCCTCTTCGGCGTCCCGCCGGGCGGTGTCGACGCTCACCACCACGTCGCCCAGGAGCTCCTGTTCCAGGTCCCCGAACTCCCCCTCGCGCTGGGCAAAACTGATCACGTTGGTCGGCGTGTCTTCGCCGAGGTATTCGCGGTGGAGGTCCCGGATCGTGGTGTCGTCACAGAGCCACACCGAGAGCTCTGCGTCCTCGTCACAGCCCAAGGCGCCTAAGACCTTCGCCAGGCGACGGCGCAACCTCTCCTCGTCGATCTCTGCCCCGGGGCAGTCGTCGCGGATCCAGATCTCCATCGATTCTCTTCTCTTTCTGGGCGGCAAGGGGGTAGTCGATGCGCTGGTGGTGAATGGCGCTCAGGATGTGCGAAAAGGCCCTGGCGATCTCATGCAGATCCTTCAGGGTGAGCTCGCACTCGTCGAGTTGGCCGTCCGCGAACGTGCGGTTGACGATGTTCTGGACCATCCCACGGATGCGCGCCGGCCGTGGGTCCGGCACCGTTCGGGCCGCCGCCTCCACCGCGTCGGCGAGGAGCACAAGGGCCGCCTCCCGCGTCTGAGGTTTGGGGCCGGGGTAGCGGTAGTCCGACTCCCGAACCCCGTCGGCGGTACTGCACCGGTCCCTCGCCCGGTCGTAGAAGTAGCGGATGAGGCCGGTGCCGTGGTGCTGCCGGACGATCTCCACGATCTCTTCCCCGAGCCGGTGCTTGCGGGCCAGTTCCACCCCCTCTTTGACGTGGGAAACCAGGATCAGGCTCGACATGCTCGGGGAGAGACGGTCGTGGCGGTTTCGCCCGTCCCCCTGATTCTCGACGAAGTAGGCAGGCTTCGAGAGCTTCCCCACGTCATGGTAGTAGGCGGCGACCGTGGCCAGGAGGACCTTGGCGCCGATGGCCTCCGCACCCGCCTTGACGAGGCTCCCCGTGACCAGGGAGTGGTGATAGGTTCCCGGGGCCCGAACCATCAGGTCGCCCAACAGGGGGTGATCGAGGCTCGCAAGCTCCATGAGCCGGATGTCGGTGGTGTACCCGAACGCCAACTCGGCCAGAGGAACGAGCCCCAGCGTCAGTAGACCGGCCGCCACTCCCCCGCCCAGCGCCCAGGGGACGGCGGCCCAGTCCCCTGGAGTCAGTCCCCCGCCCAGATACAGCGCGTACCCCCCCACGGCCAGTGCCTGGGCCGTTCCGGCCCAGAGGCCCGCCCGCAGGAAATCCATCCGGCGGCAGGCCCGGGCGACCCGGTGGGCCCCGGCAATCCCACCTGCAGAAAAACACAAGAACGCTCCGAGGCTCTGGTCGAAGGGCAGAGCGGCGAAGGCAAAGAAGGGCACGCCGAAGAGCAGTGCGGTCTCGGAGTTGAGCACCACCCGAACCACGAGGACCGCTGCAGCCAGCGGCAGCCCGCACAGGAGGGCCGCCCGATCTCCCACCCCGAGGGCTTCAGCGACCCCGGAGGCGAGCACGATGCCGGCGCGCTCTCCGGCGAGGGACAGGATCATCACCGCGGCGAGGAACCCCAGGTCCCTCGTGGACGACCGGAACTTCTTTACGTTGGAGCGCCCGAACCGGTAAATCCCGTACAGGGCCCCCAGACTGAGCACGAACAACCCTGCCAGCGCCTGAGGAGGTTGTCCTCCCACGGGGAGCCGGGCGTAGGCCTGAAGCTTCCGGGCCTGGTCGGGGGCTACCCTATCCCCCTCTCGAACCAGCATCTCTCCCCGCCGCACGGGAAGGAGCACGGGGACGACCCCCGCCCGTGCGGCCGATCGCCGGAGAGCGGTCTCTTCCCCGTTGTAGCTCAGATTTGGACGCAACAGGTGGGCGGCCAAGGCCATCGCCAAGGCGGAGAGGGGTTCCTGCCCCGCCTGGGGAGCGAGAAGGGTCCGGGCCTGGTCGAAGCCGAGAACGTCGCCGGGCCCTGTCCGGACCTGCTCCTGGCGGGTTGCCAGGTTGCGAACCACGATGGTACGCCTTCCCTCCGAAACCAGGAGCTCCCGGTTCGCCACGACGCCCCGCGCATACAATGGGTCGAGAGCTCCCGACACCTCTCTCAGGAGGCGCTCCAACCCACCAGGACGCAACGCCTCCCCCAGGGAATCAGGGGGGACCCGGACTCCCCAGCGCTCCGCCAGGGCGGCAGTCACGAGGGCTTCGACTCCGGGAAGAGGCACCTCTCCCGAGCCTTGCGTGGCCGCGAAGGGCCGAAAGTCCTCCCGAAGCAGCGCAACGGCATCGGAGGAGGCAAACGGGTCGTAGTCGTACACTACGGGGGAGGCGGCCTCGGCCTCTTGGCGCTTCCGTTCCGTGGCTTCGGCATCGGTGACGAGAAAATCGGCCGCGGCCTTCACGTCTTGCCGTGCCACGTCCCCCACGTCGTAGACCGGCGCGGCGGCGCGCCAGGGCGCGCCCACGAGGGCCGTGACGCCCAGGGACAGGAATATGAGGATCAGCGGGCGCCGAAAGCGCCGAGCAGGGGCACGGCCCGCGCCCGCCTCCCTCGTCTCAGACTCGGCGGGCGAGGGTCCTCTCTCTGGGTGCAGCCAGTGTGGCATCGATCCTCCGGGAGGGGTGGCCGGACTATAGGGCAGCCCCGGAGGGGAGTCAAGAACCGCACCAAGCGTGGGAAAAGTGCGGGGAAAAGCGTTGTCCGCTCCCCTGGCGTATGATAGGTTTCCGTCCCATCGCACGCGAAGGAGGACGCCGTGGGTTTGCCTCAGTCGTTTCGCGAGGAACTCGACGCGATCAACCGAGAACTACGCAAGTCCCTGCTGAAGCTCCAGTCCCTCCTGGAGAAGAAACGCCGTGCCCTGCAGGAAGCGGAGATCCTGGAGGATCGCCGCGAGCAGGAACACCTCGAGGGCGTCATCCGGGGGATTCAGGCCAAGATCCGAGAAATCCAGGCGATCGGCCTTCCCCCCAGCCCTGGTCCTTGAGCGCGCGAGCTCCCCCCGAGAGGAGTGTCCTGGAGCGGAGCAGAAGGGGCCCTCTACCAGGTCGAGGGGGAGGGGCGACACCGGCAGGGTGCGCGGAAGGACACGGGGAGAACGGCCGTCGGCCGCGTGGTTCAGCCCGGCCCGAGCCGGGAGGGCTCGATCCCCAGGGAACGGATCTTGGCGCGCAGCGTGTTGCGGTGGATGCCGAGGACCTCGGCAGCGCGCGTCTGGTTTCCCCCGGTCCACTCCAACACCGCATGGAGCAGCGGCCGCTCCACCCGCTCCAGGACCACGCTGTGCACGGGGCTGGTGGTCCGAGGGCCCAGATTGCTCAGGAAGGCCCGAAAACGGCCGTAGAGGAGGTCTTCCAGGGAGCAGTCCCCGCGCAGGAGGCGGGCCTCCTCTTCGGCCCGGCGGGCCCACGCCCGGACCTCCTCGGGGTCGAAGGGCTCCCGCAGGTAGCCGAAGGGATTTCGGCCGTCGGGAAAGAGCGCCTCTCCGGCCCGCTGCCAGACACCGAGGATGAGAACATAGCGTTCGGCGGGGCGGGCCTGGAAGCACGCTTCGGCCTCCCGAGCCGCCCGCGGACCCCGTGCGTCGACAAAACACAGCAGAAATGGACGCTGGCGCCGGTGTTTGGCGAACTCTCTCCCACCCGCGGCCGCCTCGACCTGAAACCCGGCGAATCCGAGGGCTCCAGCCACTCTGCGCCGGAGGCAGGGGCTCGAGCTCACTGCGACGATCGGCTCAGGGGATCCCGGCAACTCCGACACGGTGCTCCGTCCTCTCCCGGGCGGCTCCGGCGCGAGCTCCGCCGATTCCCCCGAAGCACATCTCCACTTCCCGCCGTAGGGCACCCACGTCGGAGGCGTCCTGCAACCGGCGGCGGAAATCCGCCGCTCCCGGTAGCCCCTTGGCCCCCCACGATGCGAACTTTCGCATCTCGAAGCACGCCACCCGAGCCCCTTTGCGGCAGACGAGGTCATCGAGTTGGGCACAGAGGTCCGCCCCGATCTCCCAGGGCTCCGGCGCCGGCCCGGGGTCGCGCCCCTGGGCGAGGCGCTCTCCCTGCCGGAAGAGCCACGGAGCGCTCAGGGCCGCGCGGCCGATCATGACCCCGTGGCAGCCGCACTCCCCCATTTTCCCCACCGCCTCCTCAGCCGAACCGACGTCGCCGTTCCCAATCACCGGCACCGAAACCCCCTCGGCCAGTTCCCGGACGAGACGCCAGTCGGCCCGCCCCCCATAACCCTGGGCCCGAGTGCGGGGGTGCAGGGTGATGAGGTCCGCGCCGCAAGCTTCTGCCAGACGCCCCACCTCCAAACAGTTGATACTCCCTTCGGTCCAACCCGAGCGAATCTTGACCGAGAACGTCCCCCGAACGGCCCGGCGCAACGCTTCCATGCAAGACCGCGCCCGCACCGGGTCGGTGAGAAGCGCGGCGCCGGAGCCGCTTCGCACCACCTTGCGCACCGGGCACCCCATATTGAAGTCCACGTGGCGAAATCCTGCCTCCTGGGCCAATCCAGCCGCCGCAGCGAGCTCGTCGGGGTCGGCGCCGAAGAGTTGGACCGCCAGGTCCCCCCGCTGATCCGGGACCTGCAGATAATCCCAGGTCCTGCGATTCCCCCGGTACAGGGCTGCCGCCGAGACCATCTCGGTGAAGAGCAGCCGACAGCCGTTTCGGCGAAGTCTCTCACGGAACGCCGCATCGGTGACCCCGGCCATGGGGGCCATCCAGAGACGCGGGACCCCCCCGACGGGGGCGGCATCGGTGGAATGGGTCAAGGTCTTGATCGACAAGGGAGTTGTCCCCGCAGGTCCCGTGCGGCAGGGAAGGATCCGGCCGGCGCCGACGTCATGTCGTGATCTTACCCCGGAAGACCGGGCTCCCGACAAGTCCGCGACCCGGATCCGCCCGGGCTCATGGGCTCCAGCCTGCGATGATCCTCCTTCGAACCGCCTTCGCACAAGGGGGACGAAGGGTCGATCATCGATCAAGCCACCCCGGATGCCCGGCCCCTCCTCGGAAAAGGCCCTTCCCCGCGAACCCCTATGAAGCCTTTGGGCGAGGCATGGAGAAGGCTCAAGGACCGGACCGACTCGGACGATATCTACCGATGCTCGACGAGGCCGGCCCCGGCCGCCGCCCCGAAACGCCACGCTTCACGCAGCCGCCCCGCGCGGCCGGAAAGTCGACCCCGTGGATATCGTTCTGCGCCGCGAGGCACTGGAGGACATCTCCGCCCTACTCGACACGAATCTGCTTCGCGCCGGTGCGGACTGCGCCCTCGTGGTCGACCGGGCCGGGTACGTCATCGTCAACCGGGGAGACCCGTCCACCCTGGACATCGCGGCGCTCGCGGCTCTTTCCGCGGCGAACTACGGAGCCACGGAAGAGATCGCCAAGCTCATCGGAGAACAGGACTTCGCACTTCTCTTTCACAAAGGGAAGAACGAAAACGTTCATTACACCAAGGTGAGTGAAGACTATTTTCTGATCACGCTATTTGGAAGAGAGGTGTCGCTTGGCCTAATCCGTATGCGCACAGCAAGATTGAAGGATGCATTGCTGCACATACTGATGGGGGAGGCATAGCGTGTCTTTCATCAACATGGCCCGCAATGAGATCCAAGTCAAAATCGTCTTCTGCGGGCCGGGACGGGGCGGCAAGACGACGAATCTGCTCTACCTCCATCAAGCGATGGCCGACGCCGTACGTGGCAAGATGATCACCATCGACACGAAGGGAGATCGGACCCTCTTTTTCGATTTCCTTCCCCTTTCTCTGGGTAAAATTCACAGAATGAGCATCAAGATCCAACTTTACACCGTGCCCGGGCAGATCATGTACAACACAACCCGAAAGCTCGTGCTCCAGGGGGTGGACGGCGTCGTTTTCGTTGCCGACTCCCAAGTAGGGGAGTGGGACCGGAACGTGGAGAGTCTGGAGAACCTGCGCCAGAACCTCGCCGAGCAGCATCTCGACATCGACACCATCCCCCTGGTGTTCCAGTACAACAAGCGGGATCTCAGCGAGGAAGGGGCGCAGCTGATCGCTGTCGAGGACCTGGACCGCGCCCTCAACGGCGGCCTGCGCGCCCCGTCCTTCCCCGCCAGCGCCGTCCGGGGCGACGGGGTGTTCGAGACCCTGCGCGAGATCAGCAAGCGAACCGTGAAACACGTGACTCGACGGATGCTGGGCCGCTGAACGCC
>CAZYJP010000080.1:0-8160 GCA_964647795.1 uncultured Thermodesulfobacteriota bacterium | reverse complement strand
TGTGCGCATGTGCCGCGAGACCGTGGGCGACGACTTCATCATCACCATCGACGCCAACCAGGGGTACACGCTGCAGTCGGCGTTGGCGCTCTGCGATCGCGTGCGGGAGTTCGACATCCGCTGTGGCGCCGGGACGTCCGCCGCCGGGTGGCCCTTCGTGAGCCGGGTTCTTCCCACGGCCCTCCTGCTCTTCGCGGCTTCCGAGGCCTCGGCCCAGGAGGGCCTGATCCCGGCGTTGCGCTTCGGGCTGGAGAGGGCTGCAGGCCCGCAGGACGTGTCCGTCACGCTCCAGATCATCTTTCTCCTCACGGTCCTCACGCTCGCGCCCGCAATCCTCATTCTGCTCACCTCCTTCACCCGGATCGTGGTGGTGCTCTCGTTTCTGCGAAACGCCCTGGGCACGCAGGCCATGCCCCCCAACCAGGTCCTCGTGGGGCTTGCGCTCTTTCTCACCCTGTTCGTCATGACGCCCACCTGGGACGCGGTGTATTCCACCTCCGTACGGCCCTATCTGGATGGCGAGGTCTCCCAGGCGGAAGCACTGGCGTTGGCCAGGCCGCCGGTGCAGGGTTTTCTCATCACCCACACCCGGGAGAAGGACATCGCCCTCTTCGTCCGCCTGGCGAAAGAGCCCCCTCCCCGGACCCCGGAGGAGGTGCCCTTCACCGCGCTCGTGCCCGCCTTTGTGATCAGCGAGCTGCGCACCGCCTTCACGATAGGGTTTCTGCTCTACATCCCTTTCGTCGTCATCGACCTGGTCGTCGCCAGCGTGCTCATGAGCCTGGGCATGTTCATGCTCCCGCCGATGATGGTGAGCCTGCCCTTCAAGGTCATCTTCTTCGTGCTCGTGGACGGGTGGAACCTGGTGGTGGGCAGCCTGGCCCGGAGCTTCCTCGGGTGAGTCCGGACGACGTCGTGGCCGTCGGCCGGCAGGCGTTGGAGGTGACCATCCTCCTGGCCAGCCCGCTGCTGCTCACCGCCCTGATGGTGGGAGTCCTCATCAGCCTCGTGCAAGCGGTCACCCAGATCCAGGAGCAGACCCTGACCTTCGTGCCCAAGTTCCTCGCGATCTTGCTGGTCCTGCTCCTTACTCTTCCCTGGGCCATGGACGTCATGCTCCGGTACGCCACCGAGCTCTTCCTGAGCTTCCACCGGTTCGTCGGGTAGGGGCCCCGGAGGGAGCCGCCGCGGCCGTCCCGCGGAGGGACCGGGGAATGGCGGGTGCCGGGGGGAGGGGAGCAACGCCCGGGCACGAGGGTGGTGACAGGCCTCGTAAGGTTCAAGGAAGGTGTGAGGGCATTGGACATCCTCGGAATTACCGAAGCCCGCTTCTTCGCCTTTCTCCTCGTGCTCCTGCGCATGGGGGCGCTCTTTGCCTTCGCGCCGGTCTTTTCCAGCCCCTTCGTGCCCGTTCGGGTCAAGGCGGCGGTGGTCCTGGGACTGAGCGCCTCCCTGACGGCCCTGGGCTTTCCGGGGGAGGTGCCGGTGCCCGCCTCGCTGGCCGCACTTGCGGGCCTCGCCGTGCAGGAGATGCTGCTGGGCGCGCTGATCGGGTTCGTGGCACAACTGGTCTTCGCCGCAGTGCAGTTCGGCGGCCAGCTCATCGGTTTCCAGATGGGCCTGGGCATCGTGAGCGTGCTGGACCCGCAGTCCGAAACCCAGATCTCGGTGGTGAGCCAGTTCCAGTTCGTGCTGGCAGTGCTCCTCTTCCTGGCGGTGGGAGGGGAGGGGGTGCTCCTGGAAGTCTTCGCCCGCAACCTCGCCTCGGTACCCCCGGGGCAACCCCTGCTGGGGAGATCCCTGGCCCAAGCCCTGGTGCACCTCACCGGCGAAGTCTTCGTCCTGGGGTTGAAGCTCTCGGCCCCGGTTGTTGCCGCCCTCTTCGCCTCCCAGGTCATCCTGGGAGTCTTCGCCCGTTCGGTTCCCCAGATGAACATGCTGATCCTGGGCTTTCCCTTCCAGATCCTGGTGGGGTTCACGGTGATGGGCCTCTCGGTGCGCCAATGGGGGCACACGTTTCTGCGGGCCCTCTCCGAGACCTTCGAGGCCCTCCAGGGCCTGTCTCTCCTACTGGGGTGAGCCGTGGCTGCCGGCGACGATCAGGAACGAACGGAGTCCGCGACGCCGAAGCGGCGGCGGGAGGCTCGAGAGGAGGGGCAGGTCGCCCGCAGCCCCGAGGTGCTCACTGCCTTCGTCCTGGCGGCAGGGGTGCTGGGGCTGTGGGTCGGTGCCCGTACCATGTACGGAGAACTCCATTCCTTGGCGGCGGACCTGATGCGCTTCGGGGCAGCCCCGGAGTTGACCGTGTCGGCTGCAGGAGCCCTGGCGGATCGGGTCGGGAGCACCCTGGCACGAACCTTGGCACCGATCTTTCTCGCCGCCATGGTGGGGGGCATCGCGGGCAACGTGGTCCAGGTGGGCTTCCTGGTTTCCTTCAAGGCCGTCACCCCCAACCCGGGTCGGCTCGATCCCTTCCAGGGGTTCCAGAATCTGTTTCAGAAGGCGAAGTTCATCGAGCTGCTGAAAAATCTGATGAAGGTCGCGCTGCTGGGCTGGGTCGCGTACGGGGCGTTGCGCGGACGCCTCGGAGAGCTGCCCTACCTCACGGACCTTCCTCCCCGCGGTTTTCTCGCATACTTGCTGGATCTCGGATTCGAGATCCTCAAGTACGTGCTCTCGGTTTACGTGGCGATCGCCCTCCTCGATTACGCGTTTCAACGCTGGCAGCATGAGGAGCGGATCAAGATGTCCAAGCAGCAGGTGAAGGACGAGTACAAGGACGTCGAAGGCGATCCCCTCATCAAGAGCCGCATCCGCAGCCTCCAGCGCGAGATGGCGCGGCGACGGATGATGGCGGAGGTGCCGAAGTCCGACGTGGTCGTCACCAATCCCGGCCACTTCGCCGTAGCCCTGCGCTATGACCCAGCGGAGATGGATGCGCCCCGGGTGGTGGCCAAGGGGGCGGATCGGGTGGCCGAGCGGATTCGGGAGCTCGCCCGGGAGCATGGAGTCCCGTTCTACGAGGCACCTCCCGTTGCCCAAGCCCTCTATCGGCAGGTGGAGATCGGCGAGGCCGTCCCCTCCGATCTCTTTCAGGCCGTGGCCGAGATCCTGGCCCACGTCTATCGGGTGGCCGGGAAGCGAGGAGTTCCGAGGGCGGCCATCGATCACCGGGGACTCACCGTCCCAGATTGACGACGACCCTTCCGCGACCCGGGCCGCGTGCCCGCCCCCCTGCGTTCGGCCGCGGCACCCGATTCCCCCGAATCCTCCCTCATCCCTCCCACCGTCCGCGGTGTGTCGAAAAGGGGTCAAGTTCCCCTTCCCGGGAACCGATGAGACGTGCAAGCCGATGTTCGCCAGAGGAGGTGCCGTGATTCGATTTCTCATCGGGGAGGTCGACCGGGTCGAGGGTCTTTCGGCCCGGGGCCGGCGTGACGTTTCCCGGCGGGCGGCCTGAGGGCCCGAGAGGACCCGCTTTGTGCCCTTCCTTGGCCGACGATGCCTCGCGCCCCGCCTCTCCTGCGTTCCTGGCCCGGGCGCCGGCGATGGTGCGGATCGCGGAGGCTCTGCGACGGGTCTGCGCCACCGACATGCGGCTCGTGGTGTACGGGGAAGCCGGTGTGGGCAGGACCCATGCGGCCCGCTTCCTTCACAGGGCGAGTCCGCGTGCACCACGTCCGCTCGTGCCGGTGCACTTCCACCATCCGGGAGCGGCCGCTCAGCTCTCCACCCCGGATTTTCTCCCCTCCGTCCGGGGCGGCACCGTCCTCCTGGAGGAGGTGGACCAGGCCGGACCGGAGCTCCAGTCTCTCCTGGTGGGGTTGGTGGAGGAGTGGGGCACCTCCGACGAAACTGCTGAGGCGCCGGTTCGGATCGTCTCCACTGCGCGGCGAGACCTTCTGGCAGGGGTAGACGAGGGATGGTTTCGGGGCGACCTGTACTACCTTCTCGAGGTCTTCCCGGTCGCGATTCCTCCCCTTCGGGAACGGGCGGAGGAGATACATTCGTACCTGGAGCATTTTGCCGCTCGCCATCTCCCGGGCCGCAAGCCTCCCGGGATTCCCGAGCTCTTCCTGGCCCAGGCGCTTGGCTATCTCTGGCCCGGCAACTTGCGGGAGTTGGAGAACGTGGTCATCGCAGCACTGCCTTCCGACGAAGGTGGCCCCTGGAGGTTGCCCGCCGCACTGCCGCGCAGGGGAGCCCAACCCGCACCCCTCCCGTTTGCGCAGGCCAAGCGGGAATTCGAACGGGCCTACGTTCACCGCCTCCTCACCCTCACGGAGGGCAACGTGACCGAGGCTGCCGAGTGGTCCGGCAAGGCTCGAAAGGACTTCTACACGCTCATGGCGCGAAACTCCGTCGACCCGGCCTCCTTTCGCCGATGACCTTCCGCCGTCTCAACCCCCTTGGGGCCGAGGTTCTGCGTCCGGCGTCTTTTCGTGCCGTCCCGTGGGGTCGTGCTGATCTGCTTCGGCGCGGCGGCAAGGAAGAGGGCTGTGGCGACCCTCGGTCACACCGCCTCGGGTCACCGGGGGGCGTGCGGCGCCGGGGAGGAATTCCGCGGCCCCAGCCCCGGAGAGGCGGAGCATCCAGGAGGGGAACACAGGAGGGGAGCGCGCCTTGAAACAGTAGGGTGAAACGGGTATAGTCCCCCGCGAGTTGCCCGTTTGCCTCACGTTTCGGGGGCCAGGATGCTCGTTCTCACACGGAAGGTAGACGAATCGATCATGATCGGGGACTCGATCGAGGTCAAGGTCCTCGGGGTAGACGGGAACAGCGTGAAAATCGGCATCCAGGCACCTCGGGAGGTTCCCGTCCACCGCAAGGAGATTTACGAGGAGATCCGCAAGGAGAACGTTGCCGCGACCCAGGGTCCGCCCATGGACCTGGGGCGACTCAAGGGTCTCCTCAAGAAGGAAAGGTAGACGCCGCAGGTTGGGGATTGCGGCTTGCACGCCGGAGAGCCCGGCTCCACGCGGCCAGTGTATCGTGCATCGGTGTGGACCGCAGCGAATCCCCCCTGAAGACCTCCCGCCGACCCGCCGCACCGACATCCGCCCCCGATTCCGATGACGGGCCGTTCTCCAACCCGCAACGTGCAACGCGCACCTAGCGAACCGTAAGCACCGGGCAAGGGCTCTCTCGCCGTACCCGTTCCCCCACACTCTCGAATACCAGGTGTTGGAGAACGTGCTGGGCCCTACTTTCGGGCCGCTCCCCTACCACCACGAGATCCAGGCCCGCCTCGGCCGCGTAGGCGAGGATTTCCCGATGGGGCTGACCCTCTCGCAGGGCGGTCGTCAGGGGAACGCCGCCCAGGGCCTCGCCCCGCAGAAAGTCCTCGAACCGCCGCCGGGCGCGGCTGGTTGCCCGCTCGGAGAGGCGCCGGTGGTTCTCGGCGGGCATGGAGATGAAGAAGAGCGGTTTCGGTGCGGGTACGCTGTGCACGTGGAGGAGGTGGAGCTCGGCCCCCAGGTCCCTTGCCAGGTCCAGGGCTTTGTGGAAGGCCCGCTTGGAGCGGGGGGAGAAGTTGGTGGCCACCAGGATACGGCGGAACGAGCGCGTGACGGCGGGCGGCATGGGGACCTCCAAGGGTTTCCTCCCGGCTCTCAAGCTCCGGCGCCCTCTGGATGCCGGCTCTCCCGGCGACGGCGCCACCACTCGAGGCGCTTGGCGATCTCTCTCTCGAACCCGAAGCGGCCCGGGGAGAAATAGCGGCAGCCCACGAGTGCGTCGGGGAGATAGGTCTGGGGGGCCACCCCGTCGGGTTGGTCGTGGGGGTACAGGTATCCCTCCCCGCAGCCCATCTCCCGGGCGAGCCGCGTGGGCGCGTTGCGCAGGTGCGGCGGTACCGGCAGGTTGCCGCGGTGCCGCACGTCCTCCCGGGCCTTGAGGTACGCCGCATAGGAGGCGTTGGACTTGGGGGCAGTAGCCAGATAGACGGCTGCCTGGGCCAGGGGGATGAAGCCCTCCGGCATGCCGACGAAGTGCACTGCCTCCTTCGCGTCGAGCGCGAGGCGCAGCGCGCTCGGATCGGCATTTCCCACGTCCTCGGAAGCGAAGATCACCAGCCTCCGGGCCAGGAAGAGGGGATCCTCCCCCGCCTCCACCATGCGGGCCAACCAGTACAGGGCGGCGTCCGGATCGGATCCCCGCAGGCTCTTGATCAGGGCGCTCACCACGTCGTAGTGCCAGTCCCCGCCGGCGTCGTGGTACAGCGCGGGGCTCTGGAGCACGGCGGCCATGTCTCCCGCTTGCACGGCCCGACAGCCGTCCGCGCCGGCTTCGGCCAACCGGGCGGCCGCCTCCAGGAGGTTGAGCGCCCTGCGGGCGTCCCCCTGGGCTGTGCGCAGCAGGAGCTCCTCGGCTCCTTCCGTGAGCCGCACCCTCCACGCTCCCAGCCCGTGCTCCGAATCTTCCAGCGCACGGCGCAGGATGCTGCGAAGGGCTTCGGAGCCCAGGGGTTCGAGGCGCACCACGAGAGTACGCGAGAGCAGCGGGGAGACTACCTGGAAGGAGGGGTTCTCGGTGGTCGCGCCGACCAGCGTGACGGTGCCGGCCTCCACGTGGGGCAGCAGGGCGTCCTGCTGGGCCTTGTTGAAGCGGTGGATCTCGTCGAGAAAGAGCAGCGTGCGTTCCCCTGCCTCCCGCCTGCCTGCGGCGGCGGCGATCACGTCGCGGACCTCCCGGACGCCGACGAGGACCGCGGACAGAGGCACGAAGTAGTACCCAGCCGCCCCTGCCAGGAGCCGCGCAAGGCTCGTCTTCCCGCTGCCGGGGGGGCCCCAGAGGAGCAGAGACGGGATTTCCCCCTGTTCGAGCGCCCGGCGCAGAGGGCGCCCCGACCGGAGCAGGGCGTCATGGCCCGCGATCTCCTCGAGGGTTCGAGGCCGCATGCGCTCCGCGAGCGGGGCCCTGGGAGTCGGCGGGGCCCCCGGGCCGTTTGCTTTCGGGGATTTCATCGCTCTGCTAGAATACCACACCCGATGCCGGCATCGGGATTGCCCGCACTCCACTGATGTCCAGGAGCTCCGTTGCGGCCTGCGACCATCGCCCTGTTTCGGAAGAAGTCGACCCCTGAGGCCGATGGGGTGGCAGTGGAGCTGCGGGGCTGGGCAGAGGCCCACGGCCTCGAGGTCCTGGACGACACCGAGCTCGTCCGCCGGGTGGCTTCGGGCCGCGGCCGGGAGGTGGAGCTCCTGGTGGTGCTGGGGGGGGACGGCACCTTTCTCGCCGCCGTGAGGGCCTTGAACGGGTGCGAAGTGCCCATTCTAGGGGTGAACCTGGGCCACCTCGGGTTCCTCACCGAGATCTCCCAGGAAGAGCTTCATCCCACCCTCCAGCGGTTCCTGGAGGGCAAGACCGCCCTCGAGTCCCGCACGGCTCTCGCATGCACGGTGGGGAGGGCCGGAGGCGAGACCTCTGAGTTTCACGTCCTGAACGACGTCGTCGTGAACAAGGGCGCCTTGGCCCGGATCAGCGAGTTCGAGGTCCGGGTCGACGGCCACTACCTGACCACCTACCGGGCAGACGGCCTCATCGTAGCCACCCCCACCGGCTCCACCGCCTACAGCCTCTCGGCCGGCGGGCCGATCGTCAGCCCTGCCCTTCCGGCCATGCTCCTGAGCCCGATCTGCCCCCACACCCTCACCCACCGGCCGATTCTCCTCCGGGACTCTTCCGAGGTGGAGGTGCGGCTCCTGTCCAAGAACGGAGAGGTCTTCCTCACCCTGGACGGCCAGGAGGGTTTCGAGTTGGAGCGGGGGGACGTCGTGCGGGTGCACAAGTCGGGCCGGCGTGTGCTCCTGGTGCGTTCCCTCTTTCGGGACCACTTCCAGGTGCTCCGCACCAAGCTCATGTGGGGCGGCTCCTACGGTGGGGAAGGGTCATGATCCAGCTCCTGCGCATCCGCGACTTCGCCTTGGTCGACGAGGTGGAGTTGGAGCTCGAGGCGGGCTTTACCGCGATCACCGGCGAGACCGGGGCGGGAAAGTCGATCCTCCTTCAAGCTCTTGGGCTTCTTCTGGGCGAGCGGGCGAGCCGCGAGGGGGTGCGGGCCGGGGCCGAGAACGCCAGGGTGGAGGGCCTCTTCTCTCCAGCGGGCCCGGCTCGGCAAGCCGCGGCCGCGGTTCTGGAGGAGGCCGGGATCCCCTGGGA
>CAZYJP010000079.1:0-8194 GCA_964647795.1 uncultured Thermodesulfobacteriota bacterium | reverse complement strand
GGAGTCAGAGTCTCCACGGGGCCATGTCCTCGTCCCGGGCCGGCGAGGCCTCGACGGCCCGCTCGGGGTTCTCCCGCTCGGGCCCGAAACCTACGACGGTCCCTGGGGGGGCCTTGCGGGTGTAGCGCAGGAGGACGGCGGCCGCTAGGGGCCGTTCGTCGGCGGCCCCGCGGGCACGGAAGAGGCCCAGGGGCCCCGGCACGTCCGCGGTGTGGGTGAGCTCGTCGCCCGAAGTGCACAGCCGGGCAACGGCTTCATTCTCCCCGCGGTTGCGCCCCAGCGTGAAGAGGCTCCCCCCGGGGAAGCGGAAGGGGCGCCCGGTGAGCAGCAGTCGCAGGTCGTCCGGCCGGCGGTCCGCTTCCGGGGTGGTCTCGAAGTAGCGGCGCACCCTCTGGCCCAGGGTCGGGTCGGTCAGCCGGCACCCTCCCGCCGGGGTGGGGTACTCGGTGATCCCCAGGCGCTCGGCGAGTTCCATCTGGGGTTTGCGGTTTCGGCCGGAGAAATCGAAGAACCGGCCTCGGTCCACCCACCCGCGGCGCTCGGGCGCGCTCGGGGGGAGCAGCTTGGCCGAGAGGGGGCGCACCAGGAGCTCCCGCGCTCCGGTGTGCCGGGCGATGGCGTTCATGGCGTCGCGGCGCTGGCTCATGGGCCGCTGTCCCAACACCTCCCCGGTGATCAGGAAGCGGGCTCCCTCGCGCTGCATGATTTCCAGCGCCTTGCGGATGAGGAAGATCTTGCAGTCCACGCAAGGGTTGAAGTTCTTGCCATAGCCGTAGCGTGGCGCCGCCAGAACCTCCAGGTACTCCGCGGAGACGTCCACGATCCGGAGCCGGATGCCGTATTTTTCGCGGTAAGCGGCTTCCACCTCCGCCTCCCGGCCCCGCTTGTCGTCCCCGAAGAAGGGGGTGATGAAGTGCAGGGCCAGGACGTCCACCCCCTGGTCCTGGACCACCCGGGTCGCAAGGATCGAGTCAAGCCCGCCCGAGAGCAGGCTCACGGCCTTTACCGGACCGGAAGCGGGCTGGGGGGTCGGATGGGTATCTATGGGGGTCATCGTTTCGGTTGGGGTCATGGTCTCTCGGGAGGTCCCTTGCCGGTTGTCCGTCGTCGGTTGCGAGTCACCGGTCGTCGGTGGTGACGGGCGGGCGGCCCCCTGCAGCGGCCGCCCACGCCCGGACGGCCTCCTCCAGTACGATCGCCGCCTGGGCGGCCCCCTCCTCCGAGCGCCGCACCACGTCCCGGTGGTCGAGGGCCTCGACCCCCAGCCCTGCGGCAGGATTCACGACGAGGCCCAGAGCCAAGACGTCGAGCCCCAGGAAACGGGCCCACACGGCCTCCAGCATGGTGGACATCCCGACCGTCGCCGCGCCCAAGAGGCGCGCCATGCGCACCTCCGCCGGGGTCTCGTAGGTGGGGCCGGCGAAGGCCGCGAGGACCCCTCGGGACAGGGCGATGCCCCTCGGCGTGAGGCGCTCGCGCAGGGAGGGAAAGAGGTCCGCTCGATAGGTGCCGGTGAGGTCTACGAACGGGGGGCCCCGGTCGGTACGGACTCCCTCGAGGGGGTTCCGGCCCGTGAGATTCAGATGGTCCTCCACCAGTACCCAGGAACCCACGCCGGCCCCCTCGGCGCCCCCCCCGACGGCTGAGAGGAGCACCACCAGGCGGGCCCCTAGGACGGCTGCGAGGCGCACCGGGAAGGCAGCCTGCGCCGGAGCTAACCCTTCATACACGTGGCGCCGCCCCTGGAACACCAGCGCCGGCCGGCCGCCAACTGCACACCGGCGCAGGCGACCCGGGTGCCCCGGCACAGCGCACACCCCCAGCGCCACGAGATCCTCGAACCTCGCCGTGGGACCGGACACGCTCTCGGGGAGGGCTTCGGCCAGCCCTGATCCCAGGACCGCCGCCACCTCCACCCCCTCCCACTCCGACCCCAGGCGCTCCCTCGCCGCCGAGGCCTCGGGGTCGGCCCAGCCCCCGGGGCTCACGGCCGGAGCCCCTCCAATGCCTCCGGGAAGTCCAAGTTCAGGACCGCTCCGGGCGGCCCCGGCACCTTGAGGCTCTCCCCGTTCCAGATCAGCCGCACCCCGCCGGCATTGCCCAACCGAAGGGATGCCTCACGGCGGATATCGTAGACTTGCCGCTGCCCCGGCTGGAGCAGGCGTTCCTCGGCACGGCCGCCGTCGGCGGCCACCCTCACCCACACCCTTTCCACGGCCAGGATCTCCAGGCGGTGGATTTCCGGGACGGGAGGGGGTGGCGGCACGGGGGCGGCCGGAGGGGACGGCACAGGGTCGACGGCCGCAGCGGGAGCGGGTGCAGGGGGAACGGGTGCAGGGGGGGCGGGTACGTCGGCCGGCGGAACAGCGGGAGTCCGGTGGGGAGCGGAGGCCTCTCCGGGGGGAGCCGCCTCCTCGGCCGGCGGGGTCCGTTCCACGCTCCAAGGGCTCCACACCCATACGCCGAGAGCGCCCCCGAGCAGAAGCAGAATCCCCAGAAGCACGGGCCTGGGCGCCCGCTCCCGCCGAAAGTCCACCCTCCACTCCTGCGTGCGCGGCACCCGGCGGGCCTCGGTCTCCTCCCCCTCTCGGGCCTGGCGGTAGAGGGTCAGGACGTCCTCCACCGGCAGCCCCAACTCCTTCGCCGCCAGGCGTGCGAACCCCCTCCCGATGACGCCGCTGGGCAGGGAGGCCCACTGCTCCTCCTCCAGGGCCTCCAGAAAGCGTTGGGGAATCCGGGTGGCCGCGGCAACATCCTCGAGTCCCCGACCCGCTTCCTCCCGGGCCGCGCGGAGGGTCGCCCCGAAGCCTCGCCCTTTGGGTTCACTCACCGCTCACCCCTGTTCCAGGAGATCGAGGTACGTCTTCGCGGCCTGCCCCACCTCGCCCTGGGGCGCGAGCCGCCAGGCATGGCCGAAGGCCTCCCGGGCGGAAGCCCGCTCCCCCAGGCGCAAGAGGCTGATCCCCCGTTTGAGGTGGGTCTCGGCGTCGTCGGGGTTCAGTCGGACTGCCTGGTCGAACTGCTCGACCGCACCCCGATGGTCTCCCCGCTCTTGGAGCACGACCCCCAGGAACTTGCGGGCCAGGGGAAAGCCGGGCGCCACCTCGACCGCATCCCTGAGTTTGCGCTCGGCCTCCGAGGACCGGTTCAGTCTGTGCAAAGACCAGCCCAGGTTGGACAGGGCGACTTCCTGGGACGAGTAGAAGACGTTCTTCAGTGCGCTCTCGAGAGCGGGAACGGCTTCGGCGAAACGCCCCTGATCCATGTACAGGGCACCGAGGTCGTTCCAGGCCTCCGAGTAGTTCGGCTTGAGGGCCAACGCCCGACGAAATTTCTGCTCGGCCAGGGTCAGCTCACGACGCAGCCAATAGGTCGCCCCGAGATAGTACTGGATTTCGGGATCGTCGGGCGCCAGGCCCTCGGCCTTTGTGAATTCGCGCAGGGCCGGCGCGTGCCTCCCCTCCGAGAGAAACGCCATCCCCAGCTTGAACGAGGACTGTGCCTCCCGCTGCACGGCCTCCCGATCCGTGGCGCACCCCGTCCCGAGGAAGATCAGCAGAGCGAGGAACGGCAGGAATTGACACCCTCGCGCCCGCCAGTATAGTTGTGCGCCGGTCCCTCCCGCACGCCGGAGGGGAGAGGAGGGCGAAAGGTCCATGGCCCACGTTCTGTTCATCGACGACGATGAGAGCATCCGTTTCCTCGTTCAGGAGGAGCTCGCCCTGGAAGGCCACTGCGTCCGCGTCGCAGACGACGGGTGGGGGGGCCTCCGGGCGGTGGAAGAGGCACGCCCCGACGTGGTGGTCGTGGACATCAAGATGCCCGGTATGGGGGGGATGGAGGTGTTGCGCCGACTCAAGGCTGCACACCCGCAGACCCCGGTCTTCTTCTTTACGGCCTACAACGACTACCGGGACGAGGCCCTCCAACTCGGAGCGGACGGTTATTTCATCAAGTCCCCGAATATGTCCAGCCTGAAGGAGGCGATCCTCAAGGCCGCCCCGGGCGGCCAACCGGCGTGACTGCCCGGGGCCGCCGGGGCCAGGGGGGTTCCGGCACCCCGACCGGTCAGACCTCGCTCTCGAACTGGGTGAGGCCCCGGAACTCCCGAAACCGGGCCGCCACTTCCGGGTATGTCAGGCGCTCCAGCCGCCGGAAGCTGAAGTCCTCCACGTTGAAGCTCGCCAGGGCCGAGCCGAAGACCACGGCCCGCCGCACGTTGTCTGGTTCTGTGTTACCCGTGCTCGCCAGGTAGCCCATGAGCCCGCCGGCAAAGGAATCCCCGGCACCCGTGGGGTCGTAGACGGCCTCCAGGGGGTAGGCGGGTGCAGCGAAGACGTGTCCGTCACAAAAGTAGAGGGCGCCGTACTCGCCCCGCTTGACCACCACGCCTTCGGGCCCCCAGGCCCGGATCTTCTGGGCTGCGCGTACCAGGTTGGGCTCCTCGGCGAGCATCCGGGCCTCGGCCTCGTTGAGCAAGAGCAGATCCACCCGCTCCAGAGCCCGGAGTAGGCTCTTGCGCTTGCCCTGGATCCAGAAATTCATGGTGTCCAGGGCAACGAGGCGGGGTTCGGCCACCTGGTCCAGCACCCGGGACTGGAGGTCCGGGTCGATGTTGGCCAGGAATACGAAGGGGGTCCTGCGGTGGGCCGCGGGGAGCACCGGGTCGAAACCCTCGAAGACGTTGAGGTGGGTCTCCAGGGTGTGGGCCTCGTTGAGGTCGAAGCCGTAGCGCCCCTTCCACCGAAAGGTGGGGCCGGGAGCGGTCAGGAGGGCTGAGAAGTCGACCTCGCGCGCCTCCAGGAACCCCAACCTCTCCTTGGGAAAGTCCTCGCCCACCACGGCCACCAGCCGCACCCGGGCAAACAGGCTCGCCGCCGCGGTGAAGTGGAGCGCCGAGCCCCCCAAGGCCTCGTCGTCGCGGCCGAAGGGGGTTTCCACCGAGTCGATGGCCACCGAGCCGACCACCAGGAGCTCGCCATTCACGTGCCGGTCCCTCCCAGGTACTTGCCGTAGAGCAGATCCAGCGCCCGGCGCGTCTCGGGCGGGACCTTCTCCGGGGCGGTCAGGATCGCGTAGCGAGCCGCCTCGGCACACGAACAGGAGCGAGCGGCCGGCAGCCCCAGGGCGGTTTCTCGGATGATGCGCTTGGCGGTCTCCACATTGCCGCGGAGCACGGCGAGCACCGCCTCCACCGTGACCTCCTCCTCGGTTTCGTGCCAGCAGTCGTAGTCGGTGACCAGAGCCACCGTGGCATAGCAGAGCTCGGCCTCCCGAGCGAGGCGGGCTTCGGTGGCGTTGGTCATGCCGATCACGCGGGCCCCCCAGCCCCGGAACAGGAAGGACTCCGCCCGCGTGGAGAACTGGGGGCCCTGGATGCACAGGTAGGCGCCGCCCCGGTGGAAGGGCACCCCCACCGCCAGGCGGGTCTCCCAGATGGCCGCCTGGAGGGAAGCGCAGATGGGGTCGGCCATGCCGACGTGCCCCACGAGCCCGTTGCCGAAGAACGTGGACGGCCGCCCCCAGGTGCGGTCGATGAACTGGTCGGGGAGCACGATCTCCCCCGGCCGGCTGTCCTCTTCGAGACTGCCCACCGCCGAAACCGAGATCACCCACTCGACCCCCAGGGACTTCAGGGCCCAGAGGTTCGCCCGGTAGGGGACCTCGGAGGGGAGGAACCGGTGCCCGCGCCCGTGCCGCGGCAGGAAGACCAGTCGTCGTCCCGCGTACCGCCCCGCTACGAGGGCGTCCGACGGGGCGCCGAAGGGGGTGGAGACCTCCACCTCCCGAACCTCTTCGAGCCCTTCCATCTCGTAGAGCCCGCTTCCCCCGATGACCCCAATGGCTGGATCCATGTTCCTCTTCCGTGACGGGTGACGCATGAGGGATGCCCGGTCGTGACCCGGCCTCCCGACTCGTCAACTTCCTTCCGCCCGCAACTGTCCGCAGGCAGCCAGAATATCGTGACCGCGGCTCTTTCGTACCACGGCGGTTAGCCCCTTGGCCAGGAGGATCCCCTGGAACCCTTCGACCGACGCAGGGCCCGGGGGCCGGAACGGGCTCTCGGCATGCGGGTTGTAGGCGATCAGGTTCACCTTGCAGCGAAGGCCGGAGAGCAGCCTCACGAGCCGCCGAGCGTCTTCCGGCGAATCGTTGACCCCGCCCAGCAGGACATACTCGACCGTGTAGCGCGCCCGGGGGGGCAGGGGAAGCTCACGCAGGGCCCCGAGGAGCTCGGCGATGGGGTAGCGTCGGTTGACGGGCATGAGCCGGTCTCGGACCTCGTCGGTGGTTGCGTTGAGCGACACCGCCAGACTCCCGAGCACCTCCGCAGGGAGCCGGCGCAGCGCGGGCACCAGACCGCAGGTGGAAACCGTGATGCGCCGCTTGGTGATATTGACCCCGTGGTCCGACGAGAGCACCCGAAACGCGGCGAGCACGGGGGCGAGATTGTGCAGGGGCTCCCCCATCCCCATGAAGACCACGTTGGTGACCCGGTCCCCGGGGCCGACCAACCCCTGCCCCAGGACGACCTGCCCCACGATCTCGGCCGCCGTCAGGTTTCGCACGAGCCCGCCGCTCCCCGTCCGGCAGAAGACGCACCCCATCGCGCAACCGACCTGGCACGACAGGCACTGGGTGAGGCGATCCCCGTCGGGGATGAGCACCGTCTCGACCCGCTCCCCGTCCGGGAGGGCCAAGAGGAGCTTGCGGGTGCCGTCGCCGCTGCGCTGCTCCGACACCACCTCGGGCACCGCCAGGGTCGCCTGGGCCCTGAGCTTCGACCGTACCCCCTGCGACAGGTCGGTCATCGCCTCGAAGTCGAGGGTCGCCCGCCTGTACACCCACTGCATCAACTGGCGGGCGCGGAAGGGTTTCTCGCCGACCTTCTCGAAGAAGGTCTCGAGACCCTCGAGGTCGAGGCCGAGCAGGTTTGCCGCTGGTTCCATGGAGGTCACGAGGCGCTGGGTGGGCGAGAAGACTTTATAACGCGGCCCTCCGCAGGCCGTCAACGAAGGGCGGTGTCCCTCCCCGCCACGGATTCTCGGGGTAGGTCTGAAAACCCTTGATCCCCGAAGGCCCCCCCGAGACTCTGCCCCCCGCGGTTTCCGGGCCGGCCGGGGGATTTTGACCCCGGAAAAGGGGGTGACTATACTCCCCTCATGGCTCGAACCGTGCGCCCCGCAGCCCTTTGCCTGGCCGGCCTCGCCCTTGCGATCCTGCTTCCGGAGTGGGCGTGGGCCTGGGGTCCCGCGACCCACATGGAGTTGGGAACCCGGGTTCTGGCCAACCTCGGCGTGCTGCCCCTGGCCCTGCAGGAACCCCTCCGGTCCCATCCCCTGTGCTTTCTGTACGGCAACATCGCCGCAGACATCGTGGTGGCCAAACGGTTCACCCACTATCTGCGCCACTGCCACCGCTGGACCGTGGGCCTCGAGGTCCTGGGCCGGACATCCCGCCCCTCCGAGGCCGCCTTCGCCTGGGGCTACCTCGCCCACCTCGCCGCCGATGTGGTGGCGCACAATTACTTCGTCCCCTACAAGACGATCCTCAGCTTCAATACCCGGGCGATGAACCACGCGTACTGGGAGGTGCGGTTCGATACCCACGCCCCGGACGAGGTCTGGCACGTCCCCTACCAGATCAGCCGGGAGATGCACTCGCGCAACGACGAGATCCTCAAGGCTGTGCTCTCCCGAACGCTGCTCTCCTTTCAGACCAACAAGGTGCTCTTCAACAGCGTCGTGCTCATGGGGCGCTTCCGGAAGTGGCACGAGATCATCCGGCAGGCCCTGGCGCAGTCGAAGCTGGTCCTCGACCCGGCGCGGGTGCGCCGCTACAAGGAACTCTCCCTGGACGCGATTCTGGCTTTCCTCGTGGACCGGGAAGACGCCTGGTGCTTCCGGGCCGACCCCACCGGAAGCCAGAGTCTCAAGGCGGCCGGAGTCATTCGCAGCCACCTGCGGCGCCTATACCGGAAGGGGCACCTCTCGCGTCAGGGGTTCCTGGACGTCCTGGAGCGGTATCGGCCCCAACTGGAGGCCAGCATCTACGCCGAACCGAATTCTCAGGAGTTGATCGAGTCGGCCCTGGCGCTCCTGGAGAATCCCCCGCCGGCGCCCCAGGGCGCCGCGGCCTGAAACCCTTGCCGCCGGGCGCGGCGCTGAGGCCGGAGCAGGTCGCGCGTCAGCCG
>CAZYJP010000078.1:0-8198 GCA_964647795.1 uncultured Thermodesulfobacteriota bacterium | reverse complement strand
CGCCTCGCTGTGGGCGGCCGCGGGGCTGCCTGGGCCTCTCCGGCGCGGCCCCGGGGGAGAGTTCGTCCGGCTCGGCTGGAGCGGCGGGGGGCGGGGTACGGCCGTGGTACTCGTCCACCGTAACCTCGAACTCCCGTCCCTCCCCGGCCAGGACAAAAGTCCCCTCGAGCACGTTGCGCCGGATCACCCGTCCCTCACCTCGGGGGGTCTTCACCACCTTGCCCAGCTTGGGCACCTCCTGGCCGAGCTCCCGGTACATCTGGTGCTCGTAGGAGAGGCAGCACATGAGGCGGCCGCAGATGCCGGAGATCTTGCCCGGGTTCAGGGACACGTTCTGGTCTTTCGCCATCCGCACGCTGATGGGGGCGAAATCGGTCAGCCACGTGGCACAGCACAACTCGCGGCCGCAGCACCCCACTCCGCCCACCAGCTTCGCCTCGTCCCGAACTCCGATCTGGCGCATCTCGATCCGGGTGTGGAACTGGCGCGCGAGGTCCCGCACCAGCTCGCGAAAGTCCACCCGACTCTCGGAAGTGAAGTAGAAGAGCGCCTTCGATCCGTCGAAGAGGTGTTCAACGTCCACCAGCTTCATGGGGAGCCCCATGTCCCGGATCCGCTCAAGGCAGAACTGGTAGGCATACCCCTCCAGCTCGCAGTTCTGCTCGTAGCGCAGGATGTCCCGATCCTCCGCCCGGCGCAGCACCCTCTTGAGGGGGTGCTGGGGAAGGTCGGCCGTCTCCCGGGGAGGGAAGGCCACCTGCCCCAGGGCCATCCCCCGCTCGGTCTCCACCACCAGCCAGTCCCCCAGGCCGCACTCCACGTCCCCGGCCTCGAAGGTGTAGACCCGACAAGCTTTCTTGAACCGAACTCCCACGAGTCTCAAAGGGCCTCTTCCCAGGGAGTGTCCAGGGCGCCCAGGAAGAAGGCGTCCAAGGCCAGCTCCGCATTCACGTTGTGTTCGATGAGGCTGCGCACCTGGGCGAGCCCCGCCAAGGCGGCAGTCGCCTGCCGCTCTACCACCCCTCGACGCGCACCGTCCCGCAACTCCCTCGCCAGGAGGTGTTCCAGGGCGTCGAGCCTGCGCCCCAGCTCTCCCCGTTCTCCGGCCCATTGGGCGGCCCGGGCAAACCGCTCGGCAGTCGACGTGGTCCCCCAGCCCGTCCAGACCCCACGAACCTCCTCCGCCGCCACCTCGAGAGCCGCGGGGTCCTGATCCCACACGGCACCGGGGCAGCCTCCGGCACTCTCAGCCAGGAGGCGGGCCGCACCGGCCTCCATGCCCCCTTCCCCCAGCAACTGTCTCACCGCATCCGCTGGAATCGGGTCGAACCGCAGGGATTGACAGCGGGAGACCAGCGTGGGGAGGAGCTGGTTCCTGTGATGAGCGAGGAGGACGATGTGAGTCCCCGCAGGAGGCTCCTCCAGCGTCTTCAGGAGCGCGTTGGAGGCCTCCCGGGTCAAGCGGAACGAATCTTGGATTATAGCAACCTTGCGGCCCCTTTCGAAAGACTGGTACCCGAGGGCTTGTTGGAGGGATCGCACATCGGCGATGGGGATCGACGACCCCGTGGGAGCGAGCCGGTGCAGATCGGCATGAGAACCCGAGGCCACCTTGCGGCATGGCGAGCATTCGCCGCACGCGGCGGCACGGTCCAAGGCCGCGGGGGAAGCACACAAGAGGACTTGCGCCACCTCCCGTGCCACGGTTTCCTTCCCCACGCCGTCGGGTCCCCAAAAGAGGTACGCGTGGGGAACCCGCGCCGTCGCGAGGGCCCGCCGCAGGACCTTCAGAGGTCTCTCGTGGCCGAGGATGGCCTCAAACGACATAACCTGCCCGGCGGCAAAAGGTAGTCCACGAGCCTTGCCACGCCCATCCACTTCCAGCCCCACAGAGCAACTGCGCGCTCGATTTCCGTGGAATCCTGGAACGCAAGCTCATCGGGACCGCCTTGGCCGCTTCCACGAGCTTCGCGCCGATCTTGCCGACCTGTCGAGACGGCCGGCAACGAATCCAAGGAAACGGAATACCTGACCCTGGGTCCCCAGCGCCCGCTCTCCCGGAATCGGACTTCCGGACGGCCGCGATGGAAGCCAAACGGCCAACATCCAGGCTCGGATCTCCGGCGGCATCAGGCGCACTCCGAGCCATGGAGCGGCGGTCCGACGGAACTTCGTGGCTCATGTCGGACCTGGTGCGGGGCCGGATCGAATCCGACCCAGCGGAGCCCGTCGACTCCCTCAAACCGTCGGGCCATCACGGCCAGGGCCTCGGGGCTGTCGTCCACGAGGAGGAAGCGCCGCCCCAGTTCCAGGGCAGCGGCCCCGGTCGTTCCGCTCCCGGCGAAGAAGTCGAGCACCAGGTCCCCGGGCCGGCTCGAGGCCTGCACGATGCGGCGAAGGATGCCCAGGGGCTTCTGGGTGGGATACCCCGTCTTCTCCTTGCCGTTGGAGGGGACGATGGTGTGCCACCAGGTGTCGGTGGGGAGTTTCCCCCGGGCAGCCTTCTCCGGACCCACCAACCCTGGCGCCATGTAGGGGATCCGTTCGATTTCGTCCGTATTGAAGACGTAGTCCGTCGGGTCCTTGGCATAGAGGAGGATGTTGTCGTGTTTGGGCGGCCACCTATTCTTAGACCTCCCGCCGTAGTCATACGCCCAGATGATCTCGTTGAGGAAGCACTCCCGCCCGAAGATGCCGTCGAGGAGGACCTTGCAGTAGTGCACCTCTCGGTAGTCCACGTGGAAGTAGAGGCACCCACGGTCTGCGAGCACACGCCGGGCCTCGGTGAGCCGGGGTTCCAGGAAGGCCAGGTAGTCATCGAAGAAATCCGAGAACCTCTTCGTCCCCACTACGGTGCTCTCGTAGCGGCGCCCCTGAAAACCCGTGCGGTCCCCCGCCTCGGAGCGCACCGTCCGGAGCTGCGTGCGCCGCTGCACCTTCCCCGTGTTGAACGGGGGATCGATGTAGATCAAATCCACCGAGCCCTCGGGGAGCCCACGCAGCACTTCCATGTTGTCGGCAAGGTGAATAATGCCAGTCATCGCGGCGTCCGTATTCCCTGGTCCGTTGTGCATTGGACCGCCCTCTCACATTTCATGGTTCACGTCTCCCGTCCCCTCGAACAAGGTCCCCACCTCCGCCCACACCCGCTCTGCCACGGTCTCCGGGGGACCCGAGGCGTCCACGAGGCGTACCCGCTCGGGGAAGGCGGCGGCCAGCGCCCGATATCCGCTCCGGACCCGCTCGTGAAAGGCGAGAACCTCGGCCTCGAAGCGCTCCTCCTTCGGGCCTTCGCCGCGGCCCTGGCGCTCCAGGGATCGCCGGACCCCCTCGGCGGGGGGGAGGTCCAACACGACGGCCCTGTGGGGCCAGAGGCCTCCGGTGGCCAGCTCGTTCACCGCCCGCACGGCCTCCAGGGGTAGCCGCCGGCCATAGCCTTGATAGGCCTCGGTGGCGTCGGCGTAGCGGTCGCACAGCACGGCCCGACCAGCCTCCAGGGCGGGGCGGATCACCGTCTCCACGTGATGGGCCCGGTCGGCCGCGTAGAGAAGGAGCTCGGCCAGGGGCGTGGGAGGGTCGCCGTTCAGGCGAACCAGGAGCTCCCGCACCCGCACCCCGAGGGCCGTGCCGCCCGGTTCCCGGGTGGTCAGCACGTCCCAACCCTGGGAGCCGGCCCTTCGGGCCAGCTGCGCCAACTGGGTGGTCTTCCCGGCACCCTCGCCCCCCTCCAGGGTCACGAACACCCCGCTCATGGCCCCGGTGCGGCCTCCAGGTCCCAGAACTCGCGCTTGGAGGGGCGGGACATGAGGTCCTCCACCGCCTGGCGGGGGTCCTTGTCCTCGTGAAGGACGCGCCAGACCTCCCGGCCGATCGGGACCTCAACCTTCAGCCTCTCGGCGAGGCCCACCACGGCCTCGCACGTCTTGACTCCCTCGGCCACGGCCGTCATCGACCCCAGGATCTCCCGGAGCTTCTCCCCGTGCCCCAGGCGCAACCCCACCGTGCGGTTTCGGGAGAGGTCTCCGGTGCAGGTGAGCACCAGGTCTCCCATGCCCGCCAGGCCGAGGAACGTCAGCGGCTTCGCCCCGAGCGCCGTCCCCAGGCGGCTGATCTCCGCCAGGCCGCGGGTGATGAGCGCCGCCCGGCTGTTGTGGCCGAACCCCAACCCGTCGGAGATCCCGGCCGCCAGGGCCACCACGTTCTTCAGGGCGCCCCCGAGCTCTACGCCGACCACGTCGTCCAGGGTGTAGACCCGGAAGGGGGGGCTCGAGAAGAGGCGCTGGAGATGGCGGGCCGCCTCGGGATCGCCGCACGCGAGGCTCACGGCCGTGGGCACCCCCCGCGCCACCTCCGCCGCAAAGGAGGGCCCGGAAAGCACGGCAAGCCTTGCGCCGATGGGTCCGGGCAGGACCTGCTCCAGGACCTGATGCATGAGTTGGAGGGACCCATTCTCGATCCCCTTGGACGCGCTCACCACCAGGGCATCCGGCCGCAGGTGGGGTCCGGCCCGGCCCATGACCTGGCGCACCACCTGGGACGGGCTCACGCTCACCACCACCTCGGACTGCGCTACCACGGCAGCGAGATCGGAGGACGGCCGCACACCTTCCGCGAGGCGGTATCCGGGCAGGTAGACCCGGTTTTCCCGCGTCCGCGCCATCTCCTCGGCCAGCGGCTCCTCGAAGACCCACAGGTCCACGCGATGCCCCCCGCGGGCCAGGAGGTCTGCCAGGGCGGTGCCCCAGGCCCCGCCCCCCACCACCGCAACCCGCGCCGTCACCGGGAGCCCCCGAGCCCTGCCCCGGTCGGAAGGCCCGAGGTTCCGGACCGCTTGGGCTCCAGGACGTCCTCCGGCAACTCCAACCGTTCGGCGTCGAACCACAGGCCCTCCAGGTCGAACATCCGCCGGGCGTCCTCGTAGAAGACGTGGACCACCCAGTCTCCGAAGTCCAGGAGAGCCCAGCGCCCCTCCCGCACACCCTCCGCCCCCAGGGGTCGTCGGCCGAGCTTGCCCATCGCCTCGATCACCCCCTCGGCGATGGCCTGCACCCGCCGGTCCGACGATCCGCTGGCAATGAGGAAGTAGTCGGTGAAGCTCGAGAGCCGGCGGACGTCCAGCACGAGGATGTCCGTGGCCCGCTTGTCGGCGGCGGCCCTGGCACAGGCGAGTACCTGCTCGAGGGTGGAAACTTGGGTCATTCTGCGCTCCCAGAGAACCAGAGAGGGTGCTCCCGGCCGAGGCGCTCGAGCTCCCCCCGCACAGCCTCGGGCACGAGGTAGCGGACGGAGCGGCCGCCGACCAGGGCCCTTCGGACCGCTGTGCCGGAAATGTCCAGGAGGGTCACGGGCACGAAACGGACCTCCCGACCCGAGCGGTGCCGCAGTCCGTTCTCCTCGGGGGTGAAGTCGCCGGCGAGGCTCGCCGGCGGGGCGGCTCGGATCTCAACCGGCGGCCGGCTCATCACCGCCACGTCCGCCAGGGCGAAAAGCTCCGCGTATCGGTACCAGGTGTGGATCTCGCGGAAGGCATCCGAGCCCACCAGGAACCACAGACGATCGCTCCGCCCCAGACCCGAGCGGAGCTCCCCCAGCGTGTCCACCGAGTAGCTCGGCCCAGCCCGTCGGAGCTCGAGCTCCGAGACGGCAAAGGCGGGGTTGCCCTCCACGGCCCGGCAGACCAGGTCGAGGCGAACCTCCGGGGGCGCCACGGCCCGGGCTTCCTTGTGGGGGGGGATCTTCGCCGGCACGAAGAGGACCCTTTCAAGCCCGAGGGCCTCCCGCGTCTCCTCCGCAGCCCGCAGATGGCCCAAGTGGACCGGGTTGAAGGTGCCGCCGAAGACGCCAAGATCCAAGGCGCCTAGTCCCTTACCTGACCCTGACCGTACACGATGAACTTGGTGGTGGTGAGGTCCTGGGCACCCATGGGTCCGAAGCTGTGGATCTTGGTGGTGGAGATCCCGATCTCCGCCCCCAGGCCCAGCTGCTGCCCGTCGCTGAACCGGGTGGACGCGTTGACCGCGACCACCGAGGAGTTGACCTCCTCGAGGAAGCGCTGGGCATTGGCGTAGTCCCGGGTGATGATGACCTCGGTGTGGAGGCTACCGTGCGTCTCGATGTGCTCCACGGCCTGATCGAGGGAGTCCACGACCCGCACGGCGAGGATGAGCTCCAGGAACTCGGTTCCCCAGTCCTGGGCGGTCGCCTCGACCGCCCCGGGAAGGAGCCGGCAAGTCTCGGGGCAGCCCCGTATCTCCACCCCGGAGGCCCCGAGGGCAGCACCGACCCGCGGGAGGAAGGAGGGAGCCGCCTCCCGGTGGACCAGGAGCGTCTCGAGCGCGTTGCACACCCCGGGACGCTGGGTCTTGGCGTTGAGCACGATGGCCTGGGCCATCCCCAGATCGGCCGAGGCGTCTACGAAGGCGTGGCACACCCCCTTGTAATGCTTGATCACGGGGATACGGCTATTGGCGGAGACGAAGCGGATGAGCCCCTCCCCGCCCCGCGGAATGATCAGGTCGATGTACTCCTCGAGCTGGAGGAGCTCGAAGACCGCCTCACGGTCCGCCACCCCCACCACCTGGAGAGCACCCTCCGGGATGCCGGCAGCCGCCGCGGCCGCGCCCAGTACCCGGGCGAGCGCGCAGTTGGAGTGGAGAGCCTCGCTCCCCCCCCGCAGGATCACGGCGTTGCCCGCCTTGAGGCACAAGGCGGCGGCGTCCGCCGTGACGTTGGGCCGGGACTCGTAGACGATCCCGATGACGCCCAGGGGAATGCGCTTCTTCCCCACCAGGAGCCCGTTGGGCCTCTTCCACATCCGGACCACCTCGCCCACGGGATCCGGCTGTACGGCTACCTCCCGAAGCCCCTGTGCCATGGAGGCGATCACCGGATCCGAGAGGGTGAGGCGGTCGAGCATCGCCGGGCTGAGGCCGGCCTTCTCCGCGGCCGACAGGTCGAGCCGGTTCGCCTCCTGGAGCTCCAGTCGCGCCTCCTCGAGGCTGTCGGCCATCCCCAGGAGTGCCCTATCCTTCACGGCGCTCGGAAGCCGGGCCAACGCACGGCTGGCCGTGCGGGCACGGAGCCCCGTCGCGACCAGCTCCTCTCGCAGGCTCATGGCAACTCCTCTACGGGGAGAGGCCCCGCTGCTTCCTCTTCCGGACCGGTCGGGTCGTCGGTACAGTGCGGCGCAGGCCGCCCCAGGGCCTGCGCCGGCAACAGCACGACGAGGTCGTCCCGGTGGACCACCTCGTCGGAGAACTTGTATCCGAGTCTAGCAGCGATCTCCCGGGTTGCCAACCCGGCGATCCGGCGGATCTCGTCTGCGCCGTAGTTGGTCAGACCCCGGGCCACCTCGGCGCCGTCCGGCCCCGCGAGCACCACGGCATCGCCCCGGTCGAACTCCCCCTCCACGAACCGGATACCGCTGGGAAGGAGGCTTCGGCCCTTCGCCGAGATGGCGGCCACTGCCCCGCGGTCCAGGTGCAGCCTTCCCAGGGGCTTCACGGTGTAGGCGATCCAGTGCTTGCGCCTGCGCAGCCGGTCCACCATGGGAGTGAAATAGGTGCCCAGGCATTCGCCCTCGAGGATCCGGGTCAGGGCGTGGGGAGTCTTCCCGGAGGCGATCACCGCTGCTGCCCCCCCGTGAGTCGCCCGCTTGGCGGCAAGCAGCTTCGTGCCCATCCCCCCGGTGCCCACGCGGCTCTTGGTACTGCCGACGAAGGCCTCCACGGTCTCGTCCACCGCATCCACCCGTTCGATGAGCCGCGCATCCGCGTGAACCTTGGGGTCCCGGTCATACAGACCCCCGATGTCGGAGAGGATCACCAGGCACTCGGCCTCGATCAGGTTCGTCACCATGGCAGAGAGGTTGTCGTTGTCCCCGAACTTGATCTCCTCCACCACCACCGTGTCGTTCTCGTTGATGACCGGCACCACCCCCATCCGGAACAGCGTCAGGAGGGTGCTCTTCGCGTTCTGGTAACGCCGGCGGTTTTCCAAGTCGTCCCGGGTCAGGAGCACCTGCCCCACCCCGAGGCCCAGCTCGCCGAACACTTCCCGGTAGGACCACATGAGGTTGATCTGACCCACCGCCGCCACGGCCTGGACCTCCGGGATGGACCCCGGCCGCGACCGCAGCCCGAGGTGGGAGAGCCCCGCAGCGACCGCGCCGGAGGACACGATGGCCACCTCCACCCCCC
>CAZYJP010000077.1:0-8214 GCA_964647795.1 uncultured Thermodesulfobacteriota bacterium | reverse complement strand
GTCCGGGGCTCCTCGACTTTTGACATCCCTGCCGGATCCGATACGTTTCCGGGCGCCCGACGTCCCGCACCCTCGGCCGGCGCGAAGCGCGGGCGTGCGCGGCCCCCGGGAGCATGTGAACCATCCCCCGAGGGGCCCGGCTGGAGAGCGGGAGGCTCACGGCCTCGAGCATCTGTGACGGGGGTTCCGCCCCTCCGACTCCGGCGCAACGGAAGAGGCGGTGCCGGCGCACCGGGGAGCCCACGCGGAGCCGCCCCTGCGGGAGGCTTGGAGGGCTTCGCGGGGAAGATCCGCCACGAGTACGCCGGGGCCCCGAAACGAACCCGGGGGGAAGGGTAGGCGTGGAGAGCATCGACTGTGCCGTGATCGGTGCCGGGGTGGTGGGCCTGGCGGCAGCGCGGGCGCTAGCCCTCGCCGGCCGGGAGGTCGTCGTTCTGGAGGCGGCCGAGGGGATTGGCACCGGGGTCTCGTCGCGGAGCAGCGAGGTCGTCCACGCGGGGCTCTACTACCCGCCGGGGAGCCTCAAGGCGCAGCTCTGCCGGGAGGGAAGGGACCGGCTCTACGCCTTCTGCATCGAGCGGGGGGTGGAGCACCGGAGGCTGGGAAAGCTCGTGGTGGCCACCGATGCCATCGAGCTTGCCGCGCTGGGCGGGCTCCGCGCGACGGCGGAGGCCAATGGCGTCAGGGACCTCACCTGGCTTTCCGGCTCTGAAGTCCGGGCGCGGGAGCCGGCGCTTCGGTGCACCGCCGCCCTCCTCTCCCCGGCCACGGGCATCGTGGACAGCCACGGCCTCATGATTTCGCTCCTCGCTGAAGCGGAAGGCCGGGGGATGACCCTCGCCCTGCGGAGCCCGGTGCTGGGGGGTCGGGTGGCCGACGGCGGCATCGTGCTGGAGGTCGGCGGTGGCGAGGCGACGGAGATCTTCTGCCGTTCGGTCGTCAACAGCGCCGGGCTCGGGGCGCTCCGGCTGGCCCGGGCTCTAAGGGGACTGTCCCCGGCGGCGGTGCCCCGCGGCTACCTGTGCAAGGGAAGTTATTTCACCCTGGCGCGCCGGGCGCCCTTCCGCCACCTGGTCTACCCCGCTCCGGAACAGGCAGGACTGGGGATCCACCTCACCCTCGACCTGGCGGGACAGCCGCGGTTCGGCCCGGACGTGGAGTGGGTGGAGGCCGAGGACTATCGGGTGGATCCGGCCCGGGCCGGATCCTTCGCGGCCGCGGTGCAGCGCTACTGGCCGGAGCTTCCGGCAGGGGCGCTCCAGCCGGGCTACGCGGGCATCCGCCCGAAGATCGCAGGCCCCGGGGAGCCCGCGGCCGACTTCCTCGTCCAAGGGCCGGGGGACCATGGCGTCGCCGGGCTGGTCAACCTCTTCGGGATCGAGTCGCCGGGACTCACGGCGTGCTTGGCTCTGGCCGACGAGGTCGTGGCTCGGCTCTCGGGGGGAGGGTAGACCGTATCCCCCCGGCGCCTCACCCCGCGCTCCTTGCCCGCAATCGGCCCGCCCGGAACCCCAGGAGCAAGCTCAGCACCACCCCGAGCAACGGAAGCACGGCGATGGAGTGGAGGGCGGCTGTCACGCCGAACCGGTCCGCAACGGCCCCCAGGAGCGTCACGCCGATGCCTCCGGTGCCGATCGCGAAACCGACCACGAGCCCCGAGGCTACTCCACGGTTTCGGGGGAGGAGGAGGTGGGCCATGACGACCGTCACCGTGAAGGTCGAGATGAGCACCGCCCCGAACACGCCCAACACCAGGACCTGCAAGGGGCCGCGGGCCACCAGCAGGAGGGGGAAGAGTGCCGAAGCGACGGTGAGGGAGGCGCTGAGGTATCGCTGGTGGCCCCAGCGGTCCGCCAGAGGGGACCCCGCCAGGGTCCCGAGCACGCCCCCCAGGAGGAAGACCGAGACGAGCTTGCCCGCGTAGACGGGGTCCCGCCCCAGGACGTCGATCGTGTAGAACGGGATGTAGGTCATGAGCCCGGCCTGGGTCCACGACCGCATCACCACCGTGCCCACCAGGAGGCCGAGGGAGCCGAGGGTTCCGGGGGTCAGCCCCGGCTCGACGCCGGTCACCGGGGCTGCAGGCTCCCGGGGGACAGCCAGCCGTCGCCAGGCCAGGAGGATCAGGGCCACGAAGAGAAGCGACGGCGCCACCATCAGGGGAAGGGAGGGTAGGCCCAGTTGGGTGACCACCCAAAGGCACAGGATCGGCCCCGGGGCAAAGCCCAGGTTCCCCCCCACGGAGAAGAGCGACATGCCGGCCGCGGCCCGGGAGCCGGTGAAGAAGGAGGCGGTCTTGTACCCCTCCGGGTGGTAGGAGGCAATACCCAGCCCGCTCAAGGCCACCAAGACGAGCACCAGGGTGTAGCTCGACGGCACGGACAGGAGGGAGAAGCCGATGCCGGCGAAGAGGCACCCCAGGGGCAGGAGAACCGGCTTCTCCTTGCGGTCCGAGAGGTGTCCGAAGAGCGGCTGCACCACGGAGGACGTGAGGTTCGAGGCCAGAAGGATCGCCCCGGCCGCCGCATAGGATAGATCGAGCTTGTCGCGCAGCAGGGGAAGGAACGCCGGGAGCGCTCCCTGGTAGATGTCGGTCACCAGGTGCCCCGAGGACAGGAGGAGAAGGGCCTTGAGGTCGAAGGGGCGATTCACGGGCACCGGAGCACCTCGAGGAAAGCGGAAGGCGCCAACCATCCACCGATTCCTTCCCGCCGTCAACCCGATAGCCGGCCCTGAGCTCACCGCCAACCCCGAGAATGGGTCCGGGGAGTCCTGGCGGGGGTGTCTTCTCCCCTGGAGTGGTTATCCTAACGGCGTACCTTCAACGCAGCGGCCCTTCCGGGGCCGAGACGGGGGAAGGAGGGTCATCATGGCGACCAAGAGAATGGAACAATGGGAGGTGGGCGACTTCCAACACGAGTTCCGTAACCTCGCCCGGAGTTCTTCCGACGAGGCCTTCTGCGGGAAGTTCCACGCGCTTGCCGACGAGCTGGAACCCTTCGGCAGGGAATTCATCCGGGAGACGGCCGGGTGCGGCCGCGACCTCGGGGCGCTGGTAGAAGAGCTCCACGGGATCGCGGCGAGGGACCGGTACTGTGACCGGGACCGCGGCTTCGACCAGGAGTGCGAGAGCCTCTACCGGGACGTGGACCGGACGATCGAGCACGTGCGACAGGTGCGCGGCGCCTGCTTCATGTGACCCAACCCCGCAGGAAGAGAACGTCGCTCACAGGGCCGCCCCGAAGAGGGGTGGCCCTATCCTCTTCGGGGTCCCGCAGCCCCCCGCGGCCTTGTGGGCTCGCTCACGCCGGAAGGGGCTGCGCCGGCATGCCAGCCCCTGCATCCCGTAGCTCCCGCTATCCCGTCAAGCCTTGCCCTCCCTCGCCCAGGCCCGCCGTCAGCCGGCGCAGCGCCGAGACCGGGTCCGAGCCCAGATGGAGGCGGAGGACCCTTCGGTGCCGATCCAGGAGGGCCTGTCGGTCGCCCAGCGCCTGGGCTGCCTCGAGCACCCCGAAGGTCACGGGTGCTCCCGGGGTACCTGTCGGGTCGGGGATGGAAGCGTCCCGGGCGGGGTCCGCGGTGAGCTGGACGAAGAGGCCGTGTCCCCCGTCCCCCTTGTGGAGCTGGCCCGTGGAGTGGAGGTACCGGGGGCCGTACCCCACCGTGGTGGCGAGGCGGGTACGCGCCCTCACCGCGGCCCGCAGCGCTCCCAGGGCCTCGTCAACGCCGGGAGAGGGCGGCAGGTAGGCCAGCAGGGCCACGTATGCTCTCTGCCCTGCCCGCCCCAGGAACGCTCCCAGGGCCTCGGCCGGGGTCTTCCCCTCCGCCTCGCCGTACACCCGGATCCCGTCTGCGGAAAGGGCGGGGGCGGCGGCGGGAAGACGGCCTTCGGCCTGATAGGACGCCAGGAGCTGCCGGGCGACCACCTTGGCCGCCTCCACGTCCGGCTGGTCGAAGGGGTGGATCCCGAGGCGCCACCCGGCGACGGCTGCTGCCATCTCCCAGAGGAAGAACTGGGCCCCCAGGTCGTAGGGGTCTCGAAGCTCCAGGCGGATCACGGGATGGCCGGCCCGCTCCAAAGCCGCCACGGCCTCGTCGTGGGTGTCGTCCCCCTCGAGGCGCAGGTGAAGGAAGACCCGGTCGGCCCCGTAGGACTCGGGCGGGCCGGGGGGCTCCCCCACCACCGGCAGGATGCCCCGGCCCTCCTTGCCGGTGCTCTCGGCCAGGAGCTGCTCCACCCAGTCGCCGAAGCTCTCCACGGCGGGGGAGAGGAAGAAGGTCGCCTTGTCCCGGCCGGCCAGGGCCAGCTCCCCGAGGGCCGCACCCAGCCGGGCGGCGTGGTTGTCGCCCTGTACGGGACAGTTGCACGCCTCGGCGTTGGCAACGGCGGTGAGAGCCCGCTCCAGCAGCAGCTCCGCGTCGGCGCCCAGGAGCGCTGCGGGGACCAGCCCGAAGGGAGAAAGGGCCGAGTATCGTCCTCCAATGTCGGGATCGCTCAAGAAGATGTGGCGAAAGCCGTGGTCCCGGGCCAGGTCGGCGAGGGAGCTCCCTGGGTCCGTGACGGCGGCGAACCGGGCGCCTGCCCGTTCTCGTCCGAGGGCGGCAGCCGTGTGCTCATAGAAGAACCGAAAGAGCGAGAGGGTCTCCACCGTGCCCCCCGATTTGGTCGAGACGAGAAAGAGGGTCCGGGCCGGGTCCAGGGCCTCGGCCCGGGCGAGCACGGCATCCGGGTCGGTGGTGTCGAGCACCGTCAGATCGAGGTGCCCCGGCGCCACCCCGAAGGTCTTGCGGAACACCTCCGGAGCGAGGCTCGAGCCCCCCATGCCGAGGAGCAGGACGTGGGTGGTCCCCTCGGCGGCGAGGCGGCGGGCGAAGTCCCGGAGGGGGCCGGTGGTACCGCGCATCTCCTGGGCGACCCGGAGCCAGCCCAGGCGGTTGACGATCTCCGCGGGATCGGGCTTCCAGACCGTGTGGTCGTGCTCCCAGATCCGGTGCATCACGCGCCCCTGACGGAGCTCCTCCCAAACCCGGTCCACCGCCTCCCGGTGGGGCCCCAGGCGGAAGGATACCGGCTCTCGGGGGGATCTGAGGCGCACGCGCTTCTCGTCGATGCTCCCGAGCAGGGTCTCGAAGGATCCGGCGAACGCGGCGACGCCCTCGGCCAGGAGCCGGTTGGTGACGGCATCGAGATCGATCCCCAGGCCCCCGATCGCCGCCCGGCGCGCCCGGGAGTCCGAGGGATCCCGGTCCACGGTGCGCTCCGCCCGGCCGTGCTCCAGAAAGGCCTGCAAGGTGGAGGGGGGCAGGGTGTTCACCGTGTGGGGCCCGATGAGCTGGTCCACGTAGAGGGTGTCGGGGTAGGCCGGGTTCTTGGTTCCGGTGCTGGCCCAGAGGGGCCGCTGCACCCGGGCGCCCCGGGCGGCGAGCGCCTCCCAGCGGGGGCCCCGGAAGAGCTCGGTGAACCGGTCGTAGGCCAGGCGGGCGTTGTCTACGGCGGTCTTGCCGCAAAGATCCGGCCGCCCTCTCGCCTCGAGGTCCGGGTCGAGCGCGGTGTCGAGCCGACTCACGAAAAAGGATGCCACCGAGGCCACTCGAGCCAGACGGGCACCGGTCGAGGCGAGGCGCTCCAGGCCCGCCAGGTAGGCCTCGGCCACCGCCTCGTATTGGGCCAGGGAGAAGATGAGGGTGACGTTGATGTTGATCCCCTCGCCGATCAAGGTGGCCACGGCCGGGATGCCCTCGGCCGTGGCCGGGACCTTGATCATGGCGTTGGGCAGGGCCAGGGTTCCGAAGAGCCGGCGGGCCTCGGCCACGGTGGCCTGGGTATCGTGGGCCAGGGCCGGACTGACCTCCAGGCTTACGTACCCGTCGAGGCCATCCGTGTCGTCATACACCCGGCGGAGCACCTTCGCGGCGCTGCGGATGTCGTCGATGGCGAGGTCCTCGTAGATTTCGCCCGCCGAGAGGCCCTGGCGCGCCAGGCGCTCCAAGTCGGCGTCGTAGTCGGCGCTTCCGGCGATGGCCTTCTCGAAGATCGAGGGATTCGACGTCACCCCCCGCACCCCCTGGTCCACCAAGGCCTTGAGCTCGCCGGTCCTCACGAAGGAGCGGCGGATGTAGTCGAACCAGACGGCCTGCCCCAGCGCGGCCAGCTCGTGGAGCCTGTTCATGGATGCCTCCGGGGCGCTCGGCGCCCGCTTCTCGGGTTGCCAGGTTGTCAACGCTCCACCAGTCCCGTGCGGATCTTGACCTCTCCCGTCAAAGTGCGGTGCACCGGGCAGCGACCGGCGATCTGGCGAAGCCGGTCCACCTGCGGGGCGGTCAAGTCGCCCCTGAGCCTCAGCTCCAGCTCGAAGACGTCCACCCGTGAACTCGGGTCGCTCTCGCAGTCGGCACAGTCTCGGGAGTGGACCCTGTGGTGGCTCAGCTGTGTCTCCACCTCCCCCAGCGGCCAACCCTTGCGGCGGGCGTAGAGCTGCAGCGTCATCGCGGTGCAGGCGGCCAGGGCGCCGAGGAGCAGGTCGTAGGGATTGGGTGCGGTGTCTCAGCGAGCCAGGGTAGCGGGGAACCCAGCCTCCCGCCAGAGGGAAGCGCCCTTCGGTCTCCCCCGCTGGGCACAAAGCGGTCGGAGGTCCGGGAAGATGGCTCGGAGAAGGGGGCAGAACGCCCGTCCGTTCCGGCGCGTTCGGCGATGGTCCGAACCGGCGTGACAGAGGGCCGCGGCGGAGCCAGGCAACCGGCGGTCAGGGAGGTCCCGGTTTGGCGGCCCGGGGCCCGTTTCCTGGCCGGAACCCCCAGTGGCGCAGGGCGAAGTAGTTCGCGGAGCCCCCGGCCAGCAGGGTCACGAGCCAGGCCAGACGGTGATGCAGGCCGCGCTCCACGAGAAAGAAGTCCAGGGCCGTGGTCCCGGTCAGGCTGACCACGTACACCAGGACCGTCCTGCCCAACGTGTCCCAGTACGGAGTGGACCACCGAAAGGTGTGACTGCGGTGGATGCCGTGGGTCACCACGCTCGCCAGGAGGTAGCCCACCGCCCAGGAGAAGGGCGCGTTGTAGTGTTCCACGAGGCTCAGCCAGTACACGAATTCATAGAGCCCGTAGAAGACGACGGAGCCGGCGCTTCCGCTCAGGGCGAACCTGCCCAGCTCGCGCCACCCCCCAAAGACCCTCCGCCGCCAGCGTGCGTCGGGGCCCGCCGCCCTATCCTCCACCGGCGCCGGCCTCCCGCACCAGCTCGCGCACCAGGGGCAGGAGGCGGGTCACGATCTCCTCCACCCCCTCCCGGTTGGGGTGGATGCCGTCGGCCTGGTTGAATTCCGGCCTCCCGGCCACCCCCTCCAGAAAGAAGGGGTAGAGGGCGGTGCCGTGACGTCGTGCCAGGCGCGGGAAGACCGCCTCGAACTCGCTTGCGTAAGCCTTCCCCAGGTTGGGTGGGGCCTTCATGCCGGCCAGGAGCACCCGGACGCCCCGCTCCCGGAGGATGGATAGGATGGCGTCCAGGTTGGCTTCCATGGCCCGCGGTTCGAGCCCCCGGAGGGCGTCGTTGGCCCCGAGCTCCACGAGGGCGAGGTCGGCTCCGTCTGCCAGCGCCCAGTCGAGGCGGGCCAGGCCCCCGGCGGAGGTGTCCCCCGACACGCCGGCGTTGATCACCACCGCGTTCACACCCTCCTGCGAGAGGGCGCGCTCGAGGACCGCCGGGAAGGCGGCCTCTGCCGGCAGCCCGTACCCGGCCGTGAGGCTGTCCCCCAGGGCCAGGATCCGCACGGGTTGCGCGCCCGCCGGGGCGTTTACAAGGGCCAGCCAGAGTGCGATGCTTCCCAGGAGGCGCACCGCGGCCGTGCGCCGGGAGAAACGGAGATTGCGGAGGCTGAGGGGCATGGCGTTTCCCATGGTCGATCTCGAAGACGTGCGCCTGACCTTAACCGGGGGCGGAGGACAGGTCAACATCCTCCAGGGCCTCACGTCTACCGTCGCCCGGGGGGAGACCGTGAGCGTGGTGGGGCCTTCGGGGGCGGGAAAGACCACCCTGCTCATGGTCGTGGCGGGCCTGGAGCGACCCTCTTCGGGCCGGGTCCGGGTCGCGGGCGTCGACCTGGCGGAGCTCGACGAGGACGGGCTGGCCCGCTTCCGGCGCCGGCACGTGGGGATCGTGTTCCAGTCCTTCCATCTCGTGCCGACCATGACGGCCTGGGAGAACGTCGCTCTGCCGCTGGA
>CAZYJP010000076.1:0-8392 GCA_964647795.1 uncultured Thermodesulfobacteriota bacterium | reverse complement strand
CCAACTGCCCCCCCTGCGCTACCGGTCCGAGGACGTGCCGCTCCTCGTCGACCACTTCCTCAAGCGCCTGACCCTCCGGGAAGGCCGGCGGAAGATCGTCTCCCCCTCCGTCTACCGGGTTCTCCAGGCCTATTCCTGGCCGGGAAACGTCCGGGAGTTGGAGAACGCGCTTGCCCATGCCTACGTATGCACCGCCGGTGACGTGATCACCGCCGAGGCCCTCCCCGACCACATCCTCCGGGGAGAGACCCCCTTCCAGGAAGAGCGGGGTGCTGCGGGGATGGAACGCCGGGAGGTGGTCAGCGCCCTGGAAGCCTCCGGGTGGAACAAGGGCGACGCCGCCCGGAGGCTGGGGCTGAGCCGCACCACCCTGTGGCGACGGATGCGCGACCTCGGCATCCGAAGCCCCCGCCGGAGCGCCCGGGTCTCCTGACACGTCGCCGGGCCCCGGTTCTTTCCCCCCCCGGTCCGAGAAAACCTTCGCGCCGCCCCGCTCCGTGGTCGGCCCACCCGGCCTTCGCTGCCTTCCCCTGCCCCGGGGACTCCCCGGGTGAGCCCTTTTTCCAAGGGGCTCTCCTTTCCCCGGTCCTTCCTGCCGCCCGATGTTTCGCACGATTTTCCAGCCGGACCAGATGAATGCCCTCTATTGTTTCCATCTTGAAAAATGGTGAAACAGAAATCTGCAACATACGGCCTGATGCGCGGTCCGATGCATCGGGAAATCCCTTTTGTGTCGCGGGGCTCCATCGTCCCGCTCCCTGCCTCCGTCCGGGCGCGGTTCTTGCTGGAAAGGTGGGATTCCTCGAACGTGCCAAGCGGCACAAACAAGCTTTCCGGACCCTGGGCTACGTCGGGGGACGGAGGGCTCCGGGAAGGGAGGTGAGACCTCGGCGAGAGAGTGGGAAGGAGCGGGACCCAACGACACCAAGCGAGAGACACACGTACGGGAGGAGGAATCATGCGCACAAGGCGCTGGCCAACCTGGCTGGCCGCAGTTGCCCTGGCCGCGCCCCTGGCGCTCCAGGGGTGCGGCAGCAGCAGTAGCAGCAGCAGTAGGGAACCCGCCGCGGACACCACCCCCCCGGTGGTCGCGGCGAGCCCGGCAGGGGGATCCTTCGAGGTGGCCCAGTCGGTGGCCCTGTCGGCGACGGACGACGCGGATCCGAGCCCGTCCATCTACTACACCCTCGACGAGACCACCCCGACCGCCGCGAGCACCCCCTACACCGGCCCCGTCGAGGTGGCTGCCACGACCACCCTCAAGTTCTTCGCCGTGGACGCCGCCGGCAACGCCTCCGCGGTGGTGACCGAGCGGTACGTGATCGTGAGCGCCGAGCCGAGCGAGGACTTCGCCGCCGTGGCCGCCCGGCTCAACGCCGTCCTCAAGCTCGGCTACAACACGGTCACCCCGGATGGCGCGTTCAAGCTCTTCTTCGACGGCAACCCGGCAAACGACCCCTTCGTCCTGGACACCCGGGACGCGGCCGACTTCGCCAAGGGGCACATGCCCGGCGCGGTCAACGTCCCGCTCAAGGAGCTCCCGGGCCGGATGCTCGCGGGCACCGCCGGAATCCCGGCGGACCGAAACGTGATCGTCGCCTCCTACTACGGGGGGGACGGGAACATGGCCAGCCTGCTGATCAACGCGGTGCGCATCCCGGACCCCGCCGCGGCCCACCCCAGATCCCAGGCGGTCATGATGGGGCTGATGGGGTGGAGCTACGACGCCGCCCTCTCCAACGGGCACCGATTCGACGACGACCTCGGCACCAAGCGGGTTTTCCGACCCACGGAAACCGAGGCCCATGCGGCCGCCGACCACGGCTATCCCACCTGGTCGGCGGGTGCGGGGACCCTGGAGGAGAAGATCCTCCGGCGGGCCGAGGCCTATCTGTCCCGGTTCGCGAGCCAGCTCGACCTTCAGGTGACCGGAGTGGAGCTCGCGGCGCTCCTGGACGACGACGACCCGGCCAACGACCCGGCGGTTCTGAGCGTCCGGGGGGGGGCCGACTACCCGAAGGGCCACGTGCCCGGTGCGGTCAACATCCCCTGGCAGCAGGTGGCGGAGGTGGCCAAGGCCAAGGCCGTCGACCCCGCCAAGCCGACGGTGGTGTACTGCTACACGGGGCACACCGGCTCCCTCGCCACGATGGCCCTGGGGATCCTGGGCTACGACGTGACGAACCTCCTCTACGGCATGAACGGGTGGAATACCTCCTCCGTCGTGGCGTCGGGGCAGCTTGTCGGCTTCGACGCCGGCGTGCGCGCCTGGGACTTCCCGGTCGACGACGGGGGAGCGGGCGACATCGGCAGCCTGGCGGCCTACTCTCCGCCGGCGAGCTGCGAGGGCTGCCACACGAGCCACGCGGCGATCTTCTACGACCGCACGGTAACCCCGCCGGCAGGAGCGGTAGCCCCGCCCTCTGCCGGGGAGGGGTGAGGGGGTTCCGTACCGGCCGTGCCGCCGGAAAAGAAGGTTTGGGTCCATGACGGTCACCTCGCCCAGTACCCCCAGAGCTTCCTCGCCAGCACCCACGGGTCCCTCCCGTGCCTCTCCTGTCACGGCGGGGCGGGGAATGCCACGTCTCGCACCCTGGCCCACACGGGGACGTGGCAGCCCATCCCGGGGTCCGACTCCTGCGCCGGGTGTCACCCGGCAGTCGTGGCCGCCACCCAGGGAAGCCTCCATACCACCATCGGGGGCTACGTGAAGGTCCTCTCCGACCGCGGGTTCGACTTCACCCCGGGCACCGAGTCGCGCGCCCGGTTCGACGAGCAGTGTGCCAAGTGTCACGTCGCCAACGATGAGGGCCGCTCGGCCTGCGGGCACTGCCACGTCTCGGTGCCGGCCGTCTCCGGCGGCGGATTCCTCCAGGGGCACAACTTCCGCAAGACCCCGGACATGGAGCGAAACTGCACCGCCTGCCATGGCAGCCGGGTCAAGGACGAGTTCTTCGGGCTCAACAACCACCTGATCGAAAACAACGGCCTCGGGCTGGCCCCCGTGGAGCCCGACGTGCACTTCGCGAAGACCCAGGAGCTCAACGCCGACGGGTACCCGAGGGGCTGCACCTTCTGCCACTCGGGCGATGAGCTCCACGGGGCCGGCGCGCCGCCGGCTGGGACGGACGACCGGTATGCGGTCTCCTCCGCCCCCTCCTGCGAGGGGTGTCACGGGAACCTGGCCGGGAGCAACCTCGTGCACCGTGCGAGCCACCTGGACGCGATGGCGTGCCAGTCGTGCCACGCCCAGCCCTACAAGAACTGCTTCGGGTGCCACACGGACATCGACGTGAGCAACACGGGGCTCCCGTACTACCGGATCAACGAGGGCGATTCCACCCTGGCCGTGCGGCCCGAGGGCTCCATGCCCGACGCCCTCATGACCTTTCGGATCGGGAAGAACCCGAGGGCCGACAAGCCATACAAGTTCGCGGTGCTCCGGCACGCCCCGGTGGACCGCGACGTGTTCCGGTACCCATCCGAGAGCCCGACGGACGGGCTCATCCCGAACGTCACGGCCCTTCCCACCTGGAAGTATGCCACGCCCCACAACATCCAGCGGAACGTCCCGGCGAGCTCCTCCTACGCGACGTTCAGCCCCTACCAGTGCGGGAACTGCCACGACGAGTCGGACTACGGCACCTACTGGCTCACGGATGCCGTGGACGACGCGGAAGGCTGGGTGCCGGCCGCTTACCACGACGACCAGCGCGCAGCCAACGCCGGGGTGATCCAGGAGACCCCGATCGGGTTCAACACCAACAACTGAGCACGCAGGCGTTCCCGCCCTGAGGGAGCGGGGAGCTTGCGGGTACCCCCCAGTATGCGGCGGCCCGGGAAAGAGCGTCCCGGGCCGCCGCCCTTCTTCCGTGTGGGCTCCGTCAGCCGGCGGACCGGCGCCGGTAGTCGTCCACCGCCCGCCAGGCCGGGATGGCGTCCGGGGTGAGGTTCCAGAACTCCTCCAGGCGGGCGCGGAAGTACACGGGGTCGGCGAGGCTGCGGGTGGCGGCCGCGGCGGCACCCTGCGCGAGGAGGCTGCGCACCGCCAGGAAGCGGTAGACGCGGGTGAGGGCCTCCCGGATCTGCTCCATCTCTTCGTGGGTCGGGGCGAGGGTGTGGATGATGTACCAGTTGGCGAGGTATTGGCGGGGCAGGGCCGGATCCCCGTCGGCGGGGCCTGTCTCCAAAATGTCCACCACGAAGTCCCGCAGGTAGCGGTCCGCGGCGTGGGCCAAGGCGCTGGCCCTCTCCAGGCCCAGGGAACCCCCTTCCTCCCGCTGCAACCAGGAGAAGAAGTCCCGGAGGAGGTCGGCGCAGCAGCCGTCGAGGCGCAGGAAGTCATCCGGCCCTGCGAGGGCGTACTCGGCGGGGTCGTACACGGTCACCGGTTACTCAGTTGGTGGCGAGGTAGAGGACGGTCGCAAACAGGCTGAAGGCCACCAGCACGCTCAGAATGGCCGGGAGCAAGGGATATCGGTAGTGGCCGAGGACCGCGCTGATGATGGCCAGGTAGGCGTCCCGGTTGAAGCTCTGGACCAGGTGGCGGTGGAGCAGGTGCAGCCCCAAGCCCACGGCGAGGCTTGCGAAGCCGAAGACCACGGCCACCCACGCGAAGCCCTCGCCCCGGGCGAGGCCCGCAAACCCCAGTACGAGCAGGGTCAGCCCGCCGACGTAGAAGTGGTAGGTGATCAGGCGGCCGTCGACGAGAGCGCGGTCCCTCTGACTCAGTTTCCTGTAATTCTCGAAAAACATCTGCCCCTCGCTTCCGGTGAAAGGGGGTCGCAGCGGGGGGTCAATCTATCGGAAGAGTCGGGGGCGTGCCAAGCAGATCCCCCCTCCCGCCCGGGCGATTCTTGGTCCAGGAGGGGTGGGTCAGCGCGTGCTGCTCGATCTTGTAGTGGATGGCGCGCTTGGTGAGGCCGAGGAGGCGGGCGGCGTCCTTCTGCACCCAGCTGCTCCGACGGAGGGCCGCCAGCAAGAGGTCGCGCTCGGCGTCCTTGAGGGTGACGCCCCCTTCCGGGAATCGGAACCGGAAGGCCTCCCCCTCGAGGTCGTCGGCGGTGGGCTGGGCGGGCGCAGGAGTCGCGCCCTGGAGGGCCAAGTCCGCGGCGGTCACGTTGGGCGTCTCGCTCAGCAGCACCGCCCGCTCCACCGCGTTGCGGAGCTCGCGGATGTTTCCAGGCCACCGGTGGCGGCGAAGCGCCTCGAGGGCCTCGGAGGTGAATTGTACGGCGGGCCGCTTGAGCTCGACGCAGAGCTGAGCGGCGAAGTGCCTGGCCAGCAGCACCACGTCTTCTCCCCGGTCCCGGAGGGGGGGAAGGTGGATCGAAACCACGTTGAGACGGTAGTAGAGGTCCTCGCGAAATCGGCCGGCTCGGACCTCAGCCGGCAAGTCCCGGTGGGTGGCAGCGACGACCCGGACGTCGACCGGCAAGGACTCATCCCCGCCGAGTCTCTCGATACGGCCGTCCTGGAGGGCCCGCAGGATCTTGGCCTGGGTCGCGAGGGTCATGTCCCCGATCTCGTCCAGGAAGAGCGTTCCCCGGTGAGCCCGTTCGAAGCGGCCGACCCGGCGGCGCGCCGCGCCCGTGAAGGCACCCCGCTCGTGGCCGAAGAGCTCGCTCTCCAAGAGGGTGTCGGGGATGGCGGCGCAGTTGACGGCGACGAATTCGCCCGCCGCCCGGGGGGAGAGGGCGTGCAGGGCACCAGCCACGAGTTCCTTGCCGGTGCCGGTCTCCCCGGTGATGAGGACGCTCGTCCGGACGGTAGCGACCTTGCGCACCACGTCCAGAGAGCTCTGGAGGCCCAGGCTCTCCCCCACGATGTTCTCCGGCTGGTAGGGGGCCAGGAGGGCCTCGCGCAGGTCCTGGACTGTGACCGCCAGGTTCCCCAGGTCCAGGGCCCTCTCGATCCGTGCCTCCATTTCTTCGATGTCGAAGGGCTTCTCGATGAAGTCCTGGGCGCCCAGCCGCAGCGCCTGTACCACGGCCTCCAGGGTTCCGTGGGCCGTCATGATCAGCACGGGCGCCCGGGGTTGGGTGGCCTTCGCGGCCTCGAGCACCTCCAGACCGCTCGCCTCCGGGAGCTTCAAGTCGGTGACCACCAGGTCGAAGGACTGGGACTCCAGTGCCCTGATCCCCGCGTCGCCCCGGGCAGCGGTGACGACCTTGTGCCCTTTGGCGCCCAGGGCAATCGCGAGGGCATCCCGCAGGGCGGTATGGTCTTCTACGACGAGGATGGCGGCCATATCACTCCTTCGCCCTTGCGGCGGGCAGGAGAACGATGAAGGTGCTCCCCCGCCCGGGATCCGAGCGGGCGTCGAGAGAGCCCCCGTGGGCGTCGAGGATCTTCTGGGCAGCCGACACCCCGAGTCCCGAACCGTGCTCCTTGGTGGTGAAGAAGGGCTGGAAGATGCGCCGGACCACCTCGGGGGTCATGCCGGGGCCGTCGTCGGTGATCTCGATGCGCACGCGGGAGCCCTTGCCTTCACCGTACCCTCTGAGGCCCGGGAGCTCCCGTCCCAAGGGCGAGGCGACCAGGACCGGGGCATCCTCGGTGGAGAGCCGGACCCGCAGAGCGCCCGCGGGACCTGTGGCCTCAACGGCGTTGGCAAAGATATTGGCCAGTGCGTCCCGCACCCGCCCCGGGTCGACCACCACCGCCGGCACGCCGGGGTCCGCGTCCCACTCCACCTTTGGCAGACCGTTGGAGAACCGAGCCAGAGTTGCTTCCAGCGCCTCCCGGCAGAGTGCTTCCGGATCGGCTGGAACCGGTTCGAGCTTGAGGGGGCGGACGAAGTCGAGAATCTGCCCCATCTTCCCGTTGGCCTCGAGGATCTCGCTCTCAGCCCGTTCCAAATAGGATTCCCCCTCTGGGTCCCCCGCCAGTCGGCGCCTGGCCAATCCGAGGAAGAGCCGGATCCCCCCGAGACGGTTGCGGATCTCGTGGGCAAGTTGGGCTGCCACCTCTCCCAGGCTCGCCAGCCGGTTGCGCAATGCCTGTCGCTCTCGCTCCTCCTCGACCACCGTGAGATCCTTGAAGAAGATCGCGCTGCCCAGGGTCTCGCCCCGTTCATCGGCGATCCGAGACAGGCTGAAGCCGATGAGGGTGCGGCGGGAGTGCGTGAAGGATAGCTCGAGCTCCGCCCGATCCGGCAGGGTCGCCCGCCCCAGGGCGTCCAGGAGGAGATGGGCCATGGCCGGGCAGTGGGCGAACGCCACGCGGCAGTCCTGTCCGTGGACCGTGCGAGGGTCCACGTGGAGCCACTCGCCGGCCAGGGCATTCACCGACGTGACCCGACCGGCGCCGTCCACGGTGACCACTCCGCAGCGCATGGAGGCCAGCACGAGGGACGCGAGCTCGTTCACGACGCTTCACTGAACCCGAACGCCAGGTCAAAAAGTTGTTTCAGGATGGCTGCCGTCAGTCCCCAGACAACGTAGGGCCCCCAGCTGAAGTGGTGGACGTGGTATGGGCCGCCGGGGGGTTTGACCGCGTGGTAGTGTGCCCGGTCCAGCAGGTGGTCCAAGGGTACCAGGAGGATGTCTGCCACCTCGCGGGGTTGGGGCACGAACGGGTAGTCCTCCCGGGGCAGGTAGATCACGTGTGGTGTCACCCGGTAGCCTGTGACCGAGACAAAGTCATCCAGGGGGCCGAGGATCTCCACGTCCTCCGGTCGGATCCCCACCTCTTCCCAGAGCTCCCGCAGTGCCGCGGAGAGGTCGCCGTCGTCTTCGGGGTCGATGCGTCCCCCGGGAAAGGAAATTTCGCCCTTGTGCTGTTCCACATGGGCCGTCCGGACCGTGAAGAGGACCGAGAGCCCTTCGGCAGTGGGCACCAGGGGTAACGCGACCGCGGCGGGTAGGAAGCCGTCGAGCTCCAGCACCCGGCGCTCTCTTCCAGCGAGGCGCCGACGGATGTTGTCGAGGTGGAGTCTCATGGGCGGAATCATCCTCCTCTCGAAGAGCCGGTGCCGAGGGGGGGCGAAGCCGCACCCGCTCCCCGGCGCCTACAGGATACCCGAAGGTGCTCCCGAGGGGGAACTGCCGTGAGCCTTTGTGTCGGGAGCCTTTGGTCCCGACACCGGATGGCCGCGGCCCGTTGATCGCGGTAGGGCCTGTGTTACAATGGCGCACTCTTCGCCGCCGGGAGACCGCGGCGGCGGGTGCTTAATCTTGGTGCCGGCAGTCTGCCGGGCCGCCGGCACGGGGGCGGCCCGGGACTTCGGCGCCCGCCTGTTCGGGGTTCTCCCGGTGGCGAGGACCGGGCCGGCGAGCTGGCGAGACGGGGGGAGAACACAGGATGGCGGTGGAGGCGGAGATGTCCCTGCCGGAGGCGGCTGCAGGGCGGCGGGCGGTCAGGCCCGGAGCGGCTTCCCGCGCGTGGGTGC
>CAZYJP010000075.1:0-8474 GCA_964647795.1 uncultured Thermodesulfobacteriota bacterium | reverse complement strand
CGCAGTGCGTCGCCGAAGCCGCTCAGCCGCGTTGTCGCGGTGAACCGCTGCGCAGACGCGGGGACGGTGTTGGTATATGCGCCTTGTTCCCCGGGCGGGATGCAGCGACTCCCCCCCGGGCGGCTACCGCCGGTCGGCGATGAGCTGCCCGCCCACCCCCACGTTCTCCGGGGGGTTCTCCTTGATGACCACCACGATGGTCTGGGCCGGCAGGCCGTAGGCCTTGACGGCTGCTTCCGTCGCTTCCCTCACGAGGGCCCTCTTTCGGTCCAGGTCCGGAATCGGAGGACCGTCGATCGTCAGGGTCGGCATGGACTTTCCTTTCTTTCGAGAGCGGGTCAGGGGGGCTGGGTTCGACGGCGACTCCTCTCCGGTCAGAGCCCGTCTGGCCGGGAGGTTCCTGGGGCGAGGGAGGCAGCTCTGCTCGCCCGCGCCCCGGGGGACCCCTAAAGAGAAGCGGGGGAGGCTTCCGCCTCCCCCACGGGATCCAGCCCGAGGCCGAAGCTCACACCTCTACCGGGATCTGGCGCGGTTTGGCCTTCTCCGCCTTCAAGAGGTCCAGACGCAACACCCCGTTCTTCAGGGCAGCGCGGATCCTCTGGGGGTCGATCGCCTCGGTGATGCGAAACTGCCGGAAGAAGGGAACGAGGGCGAACTCGCGCCGGACCAGGTTGCCGGGGGTATCCCGCTTCACTCTCCCCTCGAGGGTCAGGATCCCCTGTTCGACGTGGACCGACAGGCCCTCTCGCTCGACGCCCGGGAGGTCTGCAAGCACCACCAGCATGTCCTCCTCCTCCCAGATGTCCACGGCCGGCAGGGCGTACCGGTCGGGCTGTCTCGTGACTTCCTGCCCGCGGGAAACTTCGCCTCCGCTCTCCGGAACGGTCTTCTCGATGTTGTTCATGGCTTCCCTCCTCAGGCCAGGTCGATCTCGATGCGGCGGGGCTTGGCCTGCTCCGCCTTGGGCAGGGTCACCCGCAGGATGCCGTCGGCGTAGGCTGCCTTCACCTGATCGGCGTCCAACTCCGCAGGCAGCTCCACGGCCCTCACGAAGCGGCCCGCGGAGCGCTCGCTCCGGTGGAAGGCCTCGGGTCGGACACCCTCGGGCGCCTTCTTCTCGCCGGAGATGGTGAGCACGTTCTCCTTCACGCTCAGGTCCAGGCTCGCGGGGTCCACTCCCGGCGCCAGAGCCTCCAAGATGTACCCGTCACCCTCCTCGGCGATGTTCACCCTCGGGTACTGACGGGCCCCGGTGCCCGGAAGGAACCCCAGGGACCACGTCCGGGCCGGTGCGACCCCCTCGAAGATCCGGTCCATGTCGCTCCGCAATCTCTCCAGCTCTCTCAACGGATCCCACGCTGTCATGTTTGCCTCCTTCTCCGCGTTGGGGGTGGAAGTCGCGTCGTGCACCCCCCCGAAAGCGGGCAGTAACTTAACGCCGGCCTCCGGGCTTGGCAAGCCGACGGGCGCGTGGGAGAATCGATGGTCCAACCGACAGAGGAGTTTCATGGACGCCCCACCGGATTATGTATTTCTCTCCGACCCCGACCAGATTTCTGCCTGTCTTGCCTCCCTGCGGGGCGAGCCCCTGGTAGCCCTGGACTTCGAAGCGGACAGCCTGCACAGCTACCGCGAAAAGATCTGCCTCGCCCAGGTTTCGACCCCTGCGGGAAACACCGTGATCGACCCTCTAGCCGGCCCCCAGGCACTGGAAGGCCTGGGAGTGGTCCTGGGGGACCCGGGGGTCTGCAAGGTCTTCCACGGGGGCGACTACGACGTACGGCTCCTGAAGAAGGGGTACGGGTTCGCGGTGCGCAGCCTCTTCGACACCATGATCGCGGCACAGCTGGCGGGGCGCCCCAGGGTGGGCCTCGCGGCCCTCCTCGAGCAAGAGTTCGGCGTGCGCCTCGATAAGAAGCACCAGCGGGCCGACTGGTCGGCTCGGCCCCTGGGGCCCGAGCTCCTCGCCTACGCGGCCCTCGATACGGCGTACCTGCTGGCGCTGCGGGAGCGGTTGGAGGAGGAGCTGGGGCGGCTTGGGCGCAGCGCCTGGGCCGAAGAGGAGTTTCGCCTTCTGGAAGTGGTCGAGCCGGCCCCCGAGCGGGCGCCCTGGTGCCTGGATGTGAAAGGGGCCGGGCGTTTCACACCCCGCCAGCTCGCGGTCCTCCAGGAGTTGCTGGTGGTGAGGGAGGCGGAGGCGCGCCTCCGGGACCGCCCGCCCTTCAAGGTCCTCTCGGCGGAGGTGCTGCTGGCCTGGGCCCAGAAGCCCCCCACGTCGCGCCGGGAGGTGCTGGAAACCCCGCGGGCCGGAACGAGCGTGCTCCAGCGCCTTGCCCCGGAGATCCTGGCCGCTGTGGAGCGCGCCCAGGCGCTTCCTGACGAGGAGTGCCCCCGCCCCACCTTCGCCCCCCGCGACCCCCTGGATGGGGTCCAGGAAAAGTGCCTCAAGAACCTCAAGCGAGCGCGCACCGAGACCTCCGCCCGTCTGGGGATCGAGCCGGGTCTGCTGGTGAACTCGGCCACACTGGAGCGCCTCGTGCGCCTCGCTCCGGACGAGGCGGCGGACGCGGTTCCCCAGCTTCTGAAGGCCTGGCAGCGGGAAGCCGTGGGGGGCGAACTCCTCGCCGCCCTCGTGTCCTGAACCGGACCTCACCCGGCCCGCGGCCAGGCGCGCTCTGCTGGGGCTACCGCCCGTTTGTTGACGGGGCACGACCCCTCAGGCGGCCTCGGAAGCTTCGGATTCAAAACGCCCCAAAGACCGTGCCCAGGATCACCACCGCGACCAGGGCGAGGATGGGGACGGCGGCGGCCACCACGAAGATGTCGGCATAGGCCTGCCGGTGGGTGAGTTTGCAGATGGTCAGGAGCGTGATGACCGCCCCGTTCTGGGGCAGGGCGTCGAGCCCGCCGGTGGCGATGGAGGTGACCCGGTGGAGGAGGTCGGGGCTGATCCCGGCGGCCAGCCCCATCTCCCGGTAGGTCTCCCCCAGGGTCTGGAGGGCGATGCTCATCCCGCCGGAGGCGCTGCCGGTCATGCCCGCCAGGAGGTTGACCGCGATGGAGAGGGAGATGAGGGGGTTTTGCGGGGCGATCCCCAGCACCGCGTCCCGAACGACGGCGAAGGCCGGCAGGGATGCGACCACCGCCCCGAACCCCACCAGCGAAGCCGTGTTGAAGAGGGGCAGCACCGATGCGCTGGCTCCGTCGTCCAGGGAGCGCTTGAGGGTCGGGAGGCTGCGGCGGTTCAGTGCGACCAGGACCGCCGTGGCAAGCACCAGGGCCGAGATGATCGCCCACATGCCCCGCACCGAGGAGAGCGACGTGGAGCCGTACCGGGGGAGCGCCAGGTACCCGGTCTCCAGGCGCGGGATGATCCACTCCGCGAACAGGTAGTTGAACCCGATCACCAGCACCACGGGAAGAACGGCTGCCGCGAAGCTGGGCTCCGGGCGGCAGGCGAGTTCGTCCTCGGCGCAGATCTCCATCACGTCGTAGCCCTCCCCCAGGGAGTGGTCCCGGACCTCCTTGGACACCTCGGGCCGGTGGGGCTCCTCCTCGGCCCCGAAACCCTCCCCGGCCCGGAGGGCCGCCTTCTCCCGGCGCGCGAGCCACAACATGCCCCCGAGGAGCATGATGGCCCCGGCGATGATCCCCAGTCCCGGCGCCGCAAAGGGTGTGGTGTCGAAATAGGGCATGGGGATGGCGTTTTGGATCGCCGGCGTGCCCGGCAGGGCGGTCATGGTGAAGGTGAAGGCGCCCAGGGCGATGGACGCGGGGATGAGCCGCTTGGGGATCCGGGCCTCCCGGAAGAGGGCCACGGCAATGGGGTAGACGGCGAACGCCACGACGAAGAGGCTCACCCCGCCGTAGGTGAGGATGGCGCACGCCAGCACGATCGCCAGGATGGACCGCTCCCGCCCCAGCCAGCGCACGATGCCCTCGGCGATGACCCGGGCGGCGCCCGAGTCGTCCATGAGCTTGCCGAAGAGCGCCCCCAGGAGGAAAAGGGGGAAGTAGAGCACCGCGAACTGCCCGAGGGCGGGCATGAAGACCTGGGTGTAGGTTGCCAGGAGCGGCGCCCCCCCGGTCACCAGGGCGGCCGCGAGGGCCGTCAGCGGCGCCGCTAGGAGGACGCTCACCCCCCGGTAGGAGAGGTAGATGAGGAGCGCCAGGGCCGCAAGAATGCCGGCCACTCCGGTCACGGCGCGCCGCTTTCCGGACCGTCGGAGCGGGGACTCCCCGGGGACGGCCAAGCCCGCGACGCCTTGGACCGGTCCTGGGGCTCCCAAGCGGCCAGGTCGAGGGTGGAGCGGCGGCCCAGGTGCTCGAAGTTTGCCTCGAGCCAGCTGCCGGCCTCGCCCCGGCCGAGGTCCCGGAGGCGGGTGAGGAACGCCCAGCTCGTGTCGAGCTTGCTCCGGACCCCGAGGCCCGCCAGGGCATCGCCGGCGCCGATCAGGTGCAGGTAGGCGAGCTCGTAGCGGGGGTCCCGGAGGATTCCCTTCTCGATCATGCGCGTGATGCGGGCGATGGCGCGCATCTCGTGCATGAGGCTCGCGTTGAAGGTGATCTCGTTGAGCCGGTCGGCGATCTCGTAGGACGTGGTCGGGACCTCGGCCCGGTGGGTGGCGTTGAGCTGGACGATGACGATGTCGGAGCTGTGGCAGCGGCGCACCAGGGGCTCGAGCACCGGGTTCCCCATGAAACCGCCGTCCCAGTATGCCTCCCCGTCCACCTCCACGGCGTGGTGGAGCTGGGGAAGGCAGGCCGAGGCCAGGACGCTCTCCAGCGAGATCTCGGGGGTCTCGAACACGTGCAGGTGGTTGGTGCGCACGTTGGTGGCCGAGACGTAGAGCTGGATGGTCTGCGACCGGCGCAGCCGATCGAAGTCCACGGTAGATTCGAGCACCTGCCGCAGGGGATTGAAGTTGAATGGGTTGAGCTGGTAGGGCGAGACCATGAGCGACAGCACGTCGAGCCAGAGGGCCGTCGGCGACCAGTTGGCCCCCAGGGGGTTGAACGGCCCCGAGTGGTAGGGGCTGAAGGAGCCGTGCCGGCTGATGGCGCTCCAGAACCCCTCGAGGGCGTCCCGCGCACCCCGCCGCCCGCCCCGCTCCAGGCCGTCCGCGGTCACCACCGCGTTCATGGCCCCGGCGCTCGTGCCGCTGATGCCTTCGATGGCGATCCGCTCGTCTTCCAGGAAACGGTCCAGCACTCCCCAGGTGAAGGCGCCGTGGGCTCCGCCGCCCTGGAGCGCTAGAGCTATCCTTTTTGGGTCCTTGCCGCGCATCCGCTCTTCTCCCTCCGGTCCGGATCCCTCCCCCAGAGGCACGGGTAAGGGTACGGGGCGGGGGCGTCCCGGAGACCCAGGCGCCTGTGGCTTTTCCAACACCGTGACTCGTGTTCCCGGGTTTCGGGCCCTCACGGCTTTGTACCCGGCAGGGAGCCCGTGTCAAGGTGCGCGAAGCTGCCTGGTTGCGCCACGACGCGGCCTCGCGCCAGACCGCCCAGGAGTATGCAGGGCCGGGGGCCTCCCCTCCGGCGGCGCAGGATCCCGGGAGACCTTTCCTCTCCGTGGCGGCTGTTTCCTCCGGGGGAGCGGAAGAGCTGTATGTGCCCCGGAAGGCCTTGCCAAAGACGCCTGCGCCGCCTCCGGGGAGACCCCCGGCCCTGCCTCAAGGTGTGGCGGTGGATTCTGGGGTTCCGGGACGACCCGGCCTGGGAGACCGCTTTCAGAGGTAAGGCGAGAAGAGGCGGAAGAAGCGGTCCCGCACGCGGACCGGGAGGGGGCGTTCCCGCAGCTCCGCCGGGGTCACCTCCCGGGCCACGGTGAGCTTGGCCTCCAGCACCCGGTTCACCCGGACCGCCAGGTCCGGGTCGTAGCACTCCACGTTGAGCTCGAAGTTGAGCAGCAGGCTCCGAGAGTCCCAGTTGGCCGAGCCCAGGAGCACCCACGCGTCGTCCACCACCATCACCTTGCTGTGGTCGAAGGGCGGGGGCACCAGGAAGACGCGGCAGCGGGGCTCCAGGTCCTCGAGGGCCGCGCCGGATGCCCACTTCACGAGGGTCAGGTTGTTCTCCTCGGGCAGCACCACTTCCACCCGCACCCCCCGGAGCGCGGCCACCTGGAGCCCCGAGGCCAGCTCGCTGTCCGGCAGGAAGTAGGGGGTGGCAATCCGGACCGAGCGCTGGGCGCAGGCGAGGGCCCCGAGCATGACCAGACGCAGCTTGTCGAAGTCTTCGTCTGGTCCGTCCGCGATGGCTCGGGCGATGGTGGGGCCGCAGGTTTCTATCAGCGGGAACCACCGCTGGCCCTCCAGCGCCTCGCCGGTGGTGAACTTCCAGTCGTCGGCGAACGCCCGCTGGAGCTCGGCCACCACCGGGCCCTCGATGCGGAAGTGGAGATCCTTGACGGGGTGGCGGCCCCCCTCCTTGAGGACGTGGCCGGCCCGGATGTTCATGCCCCCCGTGAACCCGACCCGGCCGTCGGCCACCAGGATCTTCCGGTGGCTGCGCAGGTTGTAGTACCGGAACCGCCACGGCCGCAGGGAGCGCATGAACCGCGCCACGGGGACCCCGTCCCGCCGCAGGCCGCCGACGACGGCCGGGATGGAGTATCGGGCACCGACGTCGTCTATCAGCACGCGCACCTGGACTCCCCGGCCCACGGCCCTGACCAGGGCGTCGCAGAACCGGCGCCCCCAGGGGTCGCGGTCGAAGATGTAGGTGCACAGGGAAACCGAGGTCGTCGAGCTCTCGATGGCCTCGAGCATCCCGGGATAGGCCTCGTCGCCGTTGACCAGGGGGTCCACCCGGTTGCCGGCCAGGAGGGGCAGGGAGGTCACCCGTTCTCCCAACTCGGCCAGGTTGTCCAAGGCCGGGTGGGAGGGCCCCAGGAGCTCCTCCACCCGGGCCGGGGTGACCACCGCTTCCCCGGCCTCCCATGCCGGGGGCACCCGGTCCGCGAACGGCAGATGGGCGCGCCGGCGGATACGGTTGACGCCGAACACCCAGTAAAGCACGACACCCAGCAGGGGAACGAACCAGACGAGCCCGAGCCACGAAACGGCCGCGCGGGCGTCGCGCTTGTGGAGCAGGACGTGAACGGCGGTGAACGCCATCAGCACCAGCGTGCCTGCCGCGGCCAGGTGGGGCCAGTAGGGAATGGCGCGGGTCACCCCTGGTTGCCCCCGGGCTCGGACGGTCCTGCCCCGTGCGCCGGCACCCCCTGCCCCGCCGAGCCGAGGGCCTCCCGGGCCTGCTCGTCCACGGTGCGCAGGTGCAGGTCGCGCTGGGGAAAGGGGATCTCGACCCCGTGTTCCCGAAACTTTCGGTCGATGGCCTGGTTGAGCTCGCTGCGCACCAGGAAGCGTTTGTCCAGGTCCGCGACCCAGACCCGGAGCTCCAACTGGAGGGAGCTGTCGCCGAACTCCAGGAAGAGCGCCTGGGGCTCGGGGTCCTCGAGCACAAGGGGGTGCTCAACCGATACCTCCTCCAGGATCTCCATGGCCAGGGGCACGTCCGAGCCGTAGGCGATCCCTACGGGCAACCGGAGGCGGCTGCGTCGATCCGAGAGGGTCCAGTTCGTCAGCGGCTGGGAGACCAGGTCGCTGTTGGGTACGATCACCTCGGAGTGGTCCACGGTCTGGACCACCGTGGCCCGCAGCCCCATCTTCTTGATGCGCCCCCACTCGTCGCCGAGCTGGACCATGTCGCCCACCTTGATCGGGCGCTCGAAGAGCAGGATCAGTCCGCTCACGAAGTTGTTGACGATGTTCTGGAGCCCGAAGCCGATGCCGATGCCGAAGGCCCCGGCCAGGATGGTGAAGTTGCGAAGGTCCAGGCCCAACACCGAGACGGCCACCAGGAACCCGAGGAACACGAAGGCATAGTGCACGAGACGGTTGATGGAGAGGCCCACCCCGTGCTCCACCCGGCGTCGGGGGTAGATCTCTTCATCCAGTACCCTCTGGAAGAGCCACGAGGCGAAGAGCGCCCCATAGAGCAGAGCCAGGGCCAGGGCCCCCAGTCCGAGGGTCACCCGGGTATCTCCCACGAAGAATCCCAGGGATGCGAGGCCGCCCAGGGCCTGATTCACGGTCTCGTAGAAGCGCCACACCTGGAGGAGGGCGGCCAGGGTCAGGACCGCCACCAGGGCGTCGAGCGCGATCTCCAGGCGCTGCCGGAACCCGTCCGCGTGGCGGCCCACGATGGGGTTGCGCCGCACCAGGGCGCTGCCCATGAAGAGCTCCACTGCCCCCTTCACCAGGAGGGCCAGCATCCAGGCAAAGAGCAGGAGGAAGGCCGTCTTGATCGACGCCTCCAGGAGGTGGGTCGCCAGCCCGCTGTACCCACCGACCTGGGCCACGAACACGCCCAACAGTACGGCCGCACCCAGGCGCAGCCCTGCGATGTAGAGGGGCGCCCCTCCCCGGCGCTGGTTCTCGGCCGCGCGCCACCAGCAGAGGGTCGCGCCG
>CAZYJP010000074.1:0-8521 GCA_964647795.1 uncultured Thermodesulfobacteriota bacterium | reverse complement strand
GACCGCCCCGGCCAAGTAGGCCACCGCCACCAATGCCCTCTGGTAGCCGACCGGGCGGCCCGCCTCGGCCGACCAGGAGACGGTTCGCGTTTCCGGGATCACGCGGACGGGGCGTCCCAGGAAGGGGAGGGTGAAGGCCTCCCCTTCCCATCGGGCCCCCGCGGCCCGCGCTGCCTCCTCGGGAGGCCTGCGGCCGAGGTTCTCCCAGTGCAGGGGATGGAGATCTTCGGCCCGGGAGTATAGGGGGTTGCTCTGAGGGTTCGCGTTTGTCATCGGTGCCGGCCGCCGGGAGGGGTTCATGATAGGATGGGCATTCTAGATGGCACAGGGCTTTCCTCCAATCACAATTCGGGCCTGTCGGGGCATGACGACACGAGACCCGTCGGAACCCGTCGCTTTCGTGCCTCGCTGTCCGGGTCCCGGCCAATCAATCTCCCTGCGGAGCCTCCATGGACCTCAGCCTCATCCGTTCGGCCATCGCCCAGGTCTATGACGCCGTGGGGTCCCACGGTTCCCGGCCGCCTTCCGGGATGGGTGTTCCCACCGGGGGGGCCCTGGCCCGACACCTGGGGTACCCCGAAGAGGCATTGGACCGTGTCCCGCCGACGATTCTCGAGGCTTTCGTCGGTGCAGACGCCCTCGCCCCGAGGGTTTCGGGCTGCCCTGGCGACGTCGTGCTGGACCTGGGTTGCGGGGCGGGACTGGATGCCTGGCTCCTGGCCCTCTTGGGCTATCGGGTGGTCGCTGCGGACGCCTCTGCGCCCATGTTGGGGCGCCTGGCCCATGCCGCGAGGGCTGCGGACCGCCCCTCGGGCGCTGCGGTGTGCGCCCTGAAGGCGGAGTTGCCTGCCCTCCCGGTTCGAGGGGGCGCCGCAGATTGGGTGCTCCTCAACGGGGTCGCCAACCTGGTTGCGGACCGAGGTGCGCTCTGGGGTGAAGTCTGCCGGGTCCTCGCACCCGGAGGACGGCTCCTGGCCGCGGACCTCGTTGCCCTGGGCTCGGTTCCGCCGGAGGTCCGGGCCATGCCCGAGGCCTGGGCGTGGTGCCTGGGGGGTGCTCCCGACCTGGCCGAGTGGGAGGCCGAGTTGGAGGACGCCGGTTTGGTCGGCGTCCGGGTCACGGTTCTCGAGGATCTCTCGCCCCTGGGCCGAGCGCGCGTCGAGGCCGAGCGCCCGGGAGGTTGCCGATCTCTCCCGCGGGCACTACCTTGTGACGGAAACGAACCATGAAAGGAGCGATGCGGATGAAGAGAGCGATGCTCGCCGCCCTCGCCCTGGGTGCTTTGGCGGGGCTCGGTGGGTGCACCGGACCGCAGAGAGAGCCATCCGCCCAACGGGGCATGGACATGTCGCAGATGGACCACTCGAGGATGCCGGGGATGGGCCCCATGCCGGGGATGAGCCCAATGCCGGGGATGGAGGGCATGGACCCCGCGATGCACATGCACCTCCCGTATCTGAGCCCGGCCCAGGTCGCGCGCGCCTACCGCTTTCGCGTGGAGACCGAGCCCTCGCCGCCCGTGGCCGGACAGGAAACCCTCGTCCACGTGTTCGTCCTAACCGCCGCGGGCCAGCCCGTGTCAACTCTCCAGGTTCACCACGAACGTCTGGCCCACTTCCTGATCGTGAGCGAGAGCTTGGAGGAGTTCCACCACCTGCACGCCGAGGACTTCGGCCTCCTGACCGAGCACGCCCTCCACGAGGGCCGGTTCTCGTTCCCGGTGGTCTTCGGCAGTGGGGGGCGATACCTCCTGGGTTTGGATGTGGTGGACGCCATGATGGGGGTTCACAAGGACTTGGAGCTCTCCGTCCGGGGCCCGCCCCAGCGTCCTACGGTGTGGCGTAGGGGACCCGTGCGCACCGAGGACGGGTTGGAGGTGCGTCTGGTGACCAGCCCCTGGCAGGTGGAAACCGGAAGGTTGATGGTGGGCACGCTCCAGATCTCGGCGCATGGCGAGCCCGTGACCGACCTGAGGCCTTATCTGGGTGCACTGGCTCACCTGGCGATCTTCCGCCAGGGGGCGACCGCCTCGGCCCACAACCACGGGGGCGGGCCGGAGTTCGCCCCCTTCTTCAGCCTGCAGCCGGTGCCAAACTATGCGGGACCGAAGATCTATTTCGAACACACCTTCGTGGAGCCCGGCCGCTACCGGATCTTCTCCCAGTTCCAGCGGGGTGACACGGTCTACACGGTGCCCTTCGATGTGGAGGTTGCTCCGCGGAGGCCCGATACGCCGTGACGGGCGCGACGGCCGACCTCGAACGTGCGGCCCACCTTCCATCCCCGCCTCATTAACGGGCCCTTCGGCGACCCGGTCCTCTTGGTGCGGCTTCTCACCATGGGCCGTAACCTGTTCGTCGACCTGGGCGACCTGCACGGGCTGCCGGCCCGCCCGGTGCTTCGCGCTACCCATGCCTTCGTGACCCACGCCCACATGGACCACTTCTGCGGCCTGGACACGGTGGTCCGCTATAGCCTGGGAAGGGACCGAGTCTTCCGCCTGGTGGGCCCCCCGGGCATCTCCGACCGGGTGGAGGGGAAGCTCCGGGGTTACACCTGGAACCTGGTCGGGGGCTACGCGGCCCCTTTCGTCCTGGAGGTGCTCGAGTGGGGGGCGCCCCGGGGGCGCCTCTGGCGCTTCCCCTGCGGAGAGGGGTTTCCCCGGCTGTACGCGGGACCGGTCTGGCTGGAGGAGGCGCTCCCCGAGGTCCGGGTCGTTCACCGGGAGCTCGCCTTCCGTGTCTTGGCCGCCGAGTTGGACCACCAGGTCCCCTGCCTAGCCTATGCGCTGGAGGAGCCGGTGCACGTGAATGTGTCCCGGGATGCCCTGGAACGGCTCGGGTTCTCGCCGGGCCCGTGGGTTCGAAACCTCAAGGAGGCGGTGTTCCGGGGAGCGTCCCTCGACGAGCCCATCGCTCTTCCCGAAGGGGGGCTCCTCCCCCTGGGCGCTCTCCAGGAAGCCGGGGCGGTAAGAAGGAGCGAAGGCCAGAAGTTGGCATACGTGGCCGACTGCGTGTGGGAAGCCCCGGGAATCGAGCGCGCCGAAGCCCTCTGCCGCGGGGCGCACATCCTCTACTGCGAGGCGGCGTTTCTCTCAGGCGATGGGGCCAGGGCGCGGGAACGGTACCACCTGACGGCCGCCCAGGCCGGGGAGCTGGCCAGGCGTGCGGGAGCCGGGGAGCTCCGCATCTACCACTTCTCCCCCAAGTATCGGGGTCGGGAGGAGGAATTGCTGGGCGAGGCCGCGGAGGCTTTTGGGGGACCGGTTTCTCTCTCGCCCTGAGAAGGCGAGGGGACGCCTCAGACCGAGCTCGGACCGGGGCCTGTCCCCCCCGTTCCGAAGGCCCGGCGCAGCCGGAGGAGGGCCTCGGCCGGTGGGAAGCCGGTGACGATCACCTCTCCTCCCGCCCCGATCAGGGTCTGGAAACCTCCCGCCTCCCCGAGCAGGCCGGCGAGCCTCCTGCCCTCGGCGGAGAGAGGGATCACCCTCTGGTTGCTCGAACCCCGCAGGGGCAGGTCTCGGGCTAGGTCTTCCCGGAACGGCCCGTCCACGAGAAGATCGACCGCCGCCAGGAGCCTTCGCCAAGCCCGTGCGCCTGCTCGGAGCTCCTCCAGACGGTGACCGGTGAACGCGACCGTCGACGGGCCGCGCCCCTCGGCGACACCTTCCAGGTGCCCCAGAAAGTCGGCGAGGCCCTCGGCCTGGGCGAAGGGCTCCCCGCCGGTGAGGGTCACTCCGTCCCATGGGCCGGCGTCCCGGGCTTCCCGGGCCAACTCCCCAGGGCTGACTCTCTGGCGCAGGGCAGGCAGACGCAGTTCCGGGTTGAAGCAGCCCGGACAGTCCAGGGGGCAGCCCTGCACCCACACGGTGAAGCGGCGGCCCGGGCCGTTCACCCCCTCGGTGACGCAGGAATGGGCCAGGTTCAGGTTCGGCGACTCTCGCACGCGGTCATGCTAACGGTCTGCGTCGACGTGCACAACCGGCGCCGTGGGTCTGGCCGGGCTTGCTCGGGGCTCCGTGTGGGGCCCGGCTGGCTGGGACCCTGACCAGAGGCCTGGCGCCTTGTGAACGGGGACCCCGTGTGCTAGACATCAACGTTCTCCCCGATCCTTCCTGAGGAGTCAGTATGGGTGACGTCCCCAGCGAGCTCTGGGCCCGCTGCCGAGCCCCCAAGGAAGACCTCGTGTACTTGCGGTACACTCTGGAGGCCTACGAGGGGCTGTGTCTGGCAACCACCGTGCCGGGGGGGGGCGGACAGGTCGAGCTCCGGAGCAGCGCGGACCGGCGGACTGAGCTGGAAGAGGTCCTCCTCTCACTCTCACGCGAAATCGCCCTCGTCGTGGAGGCCTGGGGGGAGGGCGTACCGTGAGTCCCACCAGGGCGCACGTAATGGTCACGGGCAGGGTGCAGGGGGTGTTCTTCCGGGCCTCCACCCGTGACATGGCGCAGGGGCTCGGCCTCCGGGGCTGGGTTCGAAACCTCCCCGACGGGGGTGTCGAGGCGGTGTTCGAGGGGGAGCGGGAGCAGGTGGAGGCGGCAGTGGCGTGGTGCCGCACCGGGCCCCCGGCTGCGCGGGTCGGCCACTGCGACGTCATCTGGGAAGAGGCCCGGGGCGCAGGACCCTTCACGATCCACCACGAGCGATGACGAGCGCTTTCCTCCAGTCCGTGCCCCACTCCGGGGCGGGAAGGGCCAAATTCACCCTCGCCCTCATCGGGGCTACACCGGGTGCGGGGGACCCATGGTTCTGTGCGAGCTGCTCCCCGACGAGGGATACTCTCCGGGGCAGACGCGTGGGGGTTCTGCATTCATCTGCACTTCGCCTCGAACCTGGAGTTCCCTCGAAGGCTGTTCGATCTCCCCCGAACCGTCCGCCCGTCAGGGCAATCCCAACCCGGGCGGGGATCCCGCACTGGGGGTCGAGCCGTCGGACGCGGCCTCTTTGACGCCCGGGCGATCTGGCGTACCATCCCAATGAGGGGGCCGACCGATTCGCTCGAGTGGAGGTGCGGTGAGTCAAGGCGGGTCATGGGGGGAGAGGAGGGCGGCCATCGTCACGGGGGGTGGTCAGGGGATCGGCAAGGCCGTCGCTCGGCGCCTCCTCGAGGACGGATGGGCCGTGTGCCTGGCCGACGTCGACCGCGCCGCGGGCGAGGAGACGCGGCAGGAGTACGCAGAGCTGGGCCCCGCGATCTTCGCCCCTGTGGACGTGGCGGAGGACGGCCAGGTCCGGGCGATGGTCGACCGGGCCGTGGGTGCCTTTGGGCGCCTGGACGGCCTCGTCAACAACGCCGGCATCGCGAAGGCCCACGGGCCGAGCCTCGAGGAACTCGCCGTCGAACGCTGGAACCGGATCCTGGCTGTAAACCTGACCGGGCCGATGCTGTGCGCCAAGCACTGTGTCCGACACCTGCGTACCAGCCGCGGTGCCATCGTCAACGTCGCGAGCATCCGGGCCCTGATGAGCGAGGGCGGCACCGAGGCCTACTCGGCGTCCAAGGGGGGACTTCTGGCACTGACCCATGCCCTGGCGATCAGCCTGGGGCCGGACGTCCGGGTGAACTGTGTGAGCCCCGGGTGGATCGACGTGAGCGGGTGGAAGAAGCGCGAGGCCCGCTACGAACCGGGGATCACGGCCGCGGATCAAGCCCAGCACCCGGCCGGAAGGGTGGGACGCCCCGAGGACGTGGCCGACCTCGTCGCCTATCTGCTCTCGGATCGGGCCGGCTTCGTCACCGGTGCGAACTTCGTGGTGGACGGGGGGATGACAAGGAAGATGGTCTATCTGTAGGGAACACGGAACGAGCGCCGCCGGTCCGCGGTTCGGCTGCGCAGACCCGTGTGGGGGAGTACTGCGCCGAGGGACAGCACATCGTTCAGGAGAGAGGGAAACCTGGCCATGCGCGATTTCAGTGACGCCGACCGCAAGAAGAAGAGCAGGAGGATCCACCTGCCAGATAACCCGGGGAATCTCTCCGAGGAAACCCTTTTTCGCCTTGAGAAGGAGGTCAAGGCGGCCGCGAAGGACGGTTTTGTGCCCTGCGTCTCCGGCTGGAAGATCGCGAAGGACGCCGGCGTTTCCCGACTCGACGTCGGGGTGGCGGTGGATCGGCTCGGCCTTCGGGTCACCGACTGCCAGTTGGGCTGCTTCCAGGTGGGCAAGACCCCCTACACGGGCTCAGTGGCGGAACCGATCGGGGAAGAGGTTGCCCGCCGCGTCGAGGCCCTCGGTGAAGCCGGAGAGCTCACCTGTTCCAACGTCTTCGCCGTCGCCCGCGAGTTGGACGTCAAGCCCAGGTCCGTGGCGGACGCCGCCAATGTCCGGGGTTACAAGATCCGCGAGTGCCAGCTCGGTTGTTTCTAGGCCCTGATAATGCGGTGCCCGGGACGGGATTCGAACCCGTACGGCCTCTCGGCCTGGGGATTTTAAGTCCCCTGTGTCTGCCGTTCCACCACCCGGGCTTCCCGTGAGATCAGGAACTGACGACGGATCTGGCAACCCCCTGGGGGCAAGCTTCGCCGCGAGCAGATCTCGGCCTGCCCCTTCCCCCGGGACTCCCGCAGTTGCCCGGGCGGTCCTGGCTGGCCGCGTCCGAGTTGACACCCGGGATCGGAGTCATCGAGCCGCTGCCGAGACACCGGTTGCGGGATCCCGGCTGCCGGGCCAGCGTCGGGCCGCCGCGGCCGGGTCTCCACGAAGGCCTCCGTGGTGGATGACGCTAGCGCGTCTCGGCCTTTTTGGCAACGGGGCTTGTGCACGGGGCTTGTGGGGCGGGGAGCGATGGGGGAGCGTAAGTGGCGCGCTCCCGCGGCTTCCCCCTTCGCCGGAGCGGTTGTGCGGCCTGGGCGAGGAGGTGTGGTTCGGCTCGCCGAGGTTCCTCGACGACGGCATCGTGGAGGTGGGCGTCCGGCGCATCACGGCCCGGAGCGAAGGTAACCTGTGGTTCGAAATTGGCCAGCCGCTCCCGGAAGGGGCAGGAGGTCACGCATTGCACACCTACTACGACCCGGAAGATCTGGCCAGGTTCCCCGAGATCGGCGAAGAGGCTCCGGACCTGGCGAAAAAATTCTTCGACTACTACGGCGCGGTCTTCGCCGAGGGCGATCTGACCGAGCGGGAGAAGGCCCTGATCGCCTTGGGGGTGGCCCACGCGGTGCAGTGCCCCTACTGCATCGATGCATACACCCGGACCTGCCTAGAGAAGGGCTCGAACCTCGGGGAGATGACCGAGGCCGTGCACGTGGCCAACGCCATCCGCGGCGGGGCGTCCCTGGTCCACGGGGTCCAGATGCGAAGGATCGCCAAGAAACTCTCCCTGTGAGGTAGGCGGGAACTCCGATGCGTCAGGCCGCAGCACTGCACGATCCTCAGGACCCTGCCTTCGAACCCTTCGCGGAGGCCCTCGCCCGTAGCGGCCGGGAGCTCGTGCGGGCCGAGACCGCGGTCCTTCAGGTGAACCTGGGCTTCCTCTGCAACCAGCGATGCCGGCACTGCCACCTCTCCGCCGGCCCCGAACGGGCCGAGGTGATGGCTGCCGGGACCATGGACGAGGTCGTGGCGTACGCCGCGCGCGCCCGATTCTCCGTCATCGACGTCACGGGCGGGGCTCCCGAGCTGGTGCCGGGGCTCGCCCACTTTCTGGAAAGGCTGGCGCCGCTCGCGCCCCGGCTCCTGGTGCGCTCGAACCTTACGGCCCTGGCCGAGCGGGAGGACCTGATCGGCACCCTGTCCCGGCTGCGCGCCGCGGTGGTGACGTCGTTCCCCTCCACGAACCGGGGGCAGACCGATGCCCAGCGGGGCGAGGGGGTCTTCGACACGACGCTCGGGATGCTCCGGCGCTTGAACCAGGCCGGCTACGGCCGCGAGGGCACGGGCCTGGAACTCGACCTGGTCTCGAACCCGACGGGGGCCTTCCTTCCCCCGGGCCAGGCCCAGGCCGAGGAGCGCACGCGCCGGGAGCTCGCCCGCAGGTGGGGCATCGCGTTCAGCCGCCTCTACACCTTCGCCAACATGCCCCTGGGACGGTTCCGAGACTGGCTGAAGGCCTCCGGGAACCTGGAAGGCTACCTGGAGAAGCTCGCCCGGGCCTTCAACCCCTGTACCGTGGACGGGCTGATGTGCCGGAACCTGGTGTCGGTGGACTGGGAGGGGTTCCTCCACGACTGCGACTTCAACCTGGCCCGAGGGGTTCCCCTCGGCGGGCGCCGGCGCCACGTCTCCGCGATGGAGGGACCTCCGGGCCGAGGAACCCCCATCGCCACCGGGGACCACTGCTATGCCTGCACCGCGGGCGCCGGGTTCACCTGAGGGGGCGCCATCGCGGCCCCGTAGGGGCCGGTGGGAGAGCGAGGATCGACTTGAGAGGGACCGGCCTTCCGGTGGCGTGTTCTCTCCAGGTCGGTCGTGCGAAAGTGTGCGCAAGAGGGTGCGCAAGGGGGACAGGCCAACTCACGTTCTTTTTTTCTCGGGTGCACAAGGGGGACAGGCCAACCATCCTTTATCCTTGACACGAAATCTGG
>CAZYJP010000073.1:0-8558 GCA_964647795.1 uncultured Thermodesulfobacteriota bacterium | reverse complement strand
CCGTGGGATCCCTCCCGTCGCCGACCGCTTCGTCGCCCCGCGGCGCTCCCCTCCGGGGGCCCTGAGGGGGCCGGCGGGGTCCGAGGCGCGGTGAGGCCGGTGCTATCCCCCGGTCTTGGCCTTCTGAAGAGTGAGGATGCCGATGTGTCGAAGCTCCTCGTCGATCAGGGCCTCGATCCCCGGGGCCCGGGGCAGGAGCTGTTTCATGGCGCTGTAGAAGACGACCGAGTCTTTTTCGAACTGGATCGCGAGGTCGAGCAGCGCCGTCGGGGAGGTGCAGCGTGCCACGAGCTCCCCCAGGTCCTTGTTCTTCAGGAAGACGTGCCCGTCCGCGGTGGCCTTGAGGTATTGGCGCTCCTCGGCGGCAGGGTCGAAGGCCCCCCCCGCGCTGGCTTCCGTGGGGAGTTTCCGGCGCAGCTCTTCGAAGAGCTCCACGTGCTTCGCCTCCCAGTTCGCGAGCTTCTCGCACAGGGCCTTGACCCCCGCGTCGGGTGTGGCCCGGGCAGCGGCCTGGTAAAAGGCCCGACCGTTTCTCTCGATCTCCACGCCCACTTGATAGATCTCGTCCACGTTCATGTAGTACGACATCGCTGGCTCCTTGCCTCGTAGCGAAACCAGGAAAGATTCTTGGACGGGATAACGGGATGGAACGGATGAAAAGTCGCTCCGTTCTGTTGTGCCTTTGATCCAGTAGATCCCGTTATCCCGTCGAGGCGTTTCCTCAGTACTCCGGGGTCAACTCGTCGAGCTCTGCAAACGAGAACACGGGGCCGTCCTTGCACACGTACTTGTGGCCCACGTTGCAGCGTCCGCACTTTCCGATGCCGCACTTCATCCGCATCTCCAGGGAGGTGATGATGTTCTCCTTGGAGAAACCGAGCTCGAAGAACACCGGCAGGGTGAAGCGGATCATGATCGGCGGGCCGCACAGCACGCACACGGCGTTCTCGGCGCTCGGGGCCACGTCCTTGCACACCGTGGGCACGAACCCCTCGCGGCCCTTCCAGGTCTCGTCCCCCTTGTCGACCGTGACGTGCAGATCCAGGTCGCCGCGGTCGCCCCAAGCGGCGAGCTCGTCTTTGTAGAGGAGCAGCCCGGGGCTTCGAGCGCCGTACACCACCGTGATCTTCCCGAAGCGCCCTCGGTTCTCCGGGACGATCACGTAGTTGAGGAGCGAGCGCAGGGTGGTGAAGGCGAAGCCGCCCCCCACGATCACCACGTTCTTCCCCTCCAGGAACTCGATGGGCCACGCATTCCCCAGGGGCCCGCGGATGCCCATCCGCTGGCCCTCCTCCATCTCGTGGAGAGCGGTCGTCACGACCCCGGCCTTCTGGACCGTGAACTCCACGTACCCCTTCTGGGTCGGAGACGAGGCGATCCCGATCGGTGATTCGCCCTTCCCGAAGATCGAGAGTTCGCCGAACTGCCCCGGGGTGTACGCGAAACGCGCTTCGTCCTCCGGGTTCACGAAGGTGAACCGGAAGGTCTTGATGTCCTTGGTGTCGACCTCGGTGATGATCTTCGCGATCTCCACCGGGATCGGCAGATACGGGTTGTCCCGCTCAGCGCACGCACAGGCCATGTGTTTCCTCTAAGGATCTCTTTCGACGGGATGAAGGGATCGACGGGATACGGGGGTTGTGTTCCGACCGAGGGGACTGCGTCGCCCTTGCGCCAAAACGTTCTCTATCCTGTACATCCTGTTATCCCGTCCAAATCTCTCTTTCTCTTCAGATCTTCGCCACGTCCTGGACGATCTTGCGGATGTCGAGGTTCACGGGGCAGTTGAGGACGCAGCGGCCGCACCCAACGCAGCCGACGAGGTCGAAGTTCTCCGGGATGTACCGGAACTTGTGCATCACGCGCTGCCGCCAACGCTCCTTCTGGCTGGATCGGGGGTTGTGTCCCGACGCCTCCCTCGTGAACATCGGGAACATGCAGGAGTCCCAGCTTCGCAGCCGCTCTCCGGCGTCCTTGCGGACCTCGTCGCCGATGTCGAAGCAGTGGCACGTGGGGCAGATGTACGTGCAGGTGCCGCAGGCCAGGCACTTGCCGTGGATGCCGGCCCAGAAGGGGTGGTCGAAGTTCTGTTCGAGGATCGGCTTCACCTCTCGGGCCGGAACGTGGGACCGGATCGCGGCGCGGGAGCGCCGGGCCACCTCTGCCTTGCGGGAGCCGACGTCACCGTTGGCCGGCGCAGCACCTTCGAAGAAGGGCAGCAGGGCCTCGCCCTTGACGGTCAGGAACTCGGCCAGGACCTCGCCGCCCAGGTCGGTTGCCAGCACGTCGACCCCGGCCGGACCTGCCGGGTCGGACGGAACCGGGTCGCCCCCCACCGAGGTGCAGAAGCACGCCGCGTAGGGAGGCTCGGAGCAGGCCAGGGCGACCACGGTGGTCCGCTCCCGGTGGCTCACGTAGTAGGGGTCGCGGCACCCCGGCTGGTCGAACACCCGGTCCAGCAGCAGGAAACTCTGCGCGTCGCAGGGCCGGACGAGCACCACCGTCTCCGCCGGCTCGTCCCCCTGGCCCGCGCACTCCATGCCCTTGGGGGTACGCGTATAGCGCATCAGGGTCTCGGTGTGGGGGAACAGGGCGTTCTTCGGGGCGTTTCGGGTGTTCCGATAGCCGAGCTCCGGCTCCCGTCCGGGCTCCAGGGGCCCGAACACCACGTTGCCGCCGTCCTTCACCGGCCCGAGCACCCGCCTGGCGGCGGTCATCCGCTTCACGGCCTCGGCGAAGACGTCCGTCTTGAGCAGTCGTTTCTCCATCGGATTCCTCGCGCTGGCCGGGTTCACAGGAAGATGCCCACCTGGCGCAGCAGCGGCATGGGGTCGATCTGGTGGAACTTCAGCCACTTGTCCGCCCCGGGGACTCCCATGGCCAGGCCCATGAGCTCCGAGAAGTAGAAGATGGGCATCCCCTGGGTCGCCCGCATGTCGAGGTTCGCCATGCACTCGGGGCAGGCGGTCACCAGACAGTTGGCCCCGGCCTCCCGGGCCATGGCCACAAGCCGGTCCACCAAGCGGACGACCTGCTCGGTGCGGGCCACGGTCAGCGCGCCGCCGCAGCAGTCCGTCTTGAAGGACCAGGGCCGGGCCTCGGCTCCGAGGACCTCCACGAGCCGGTCCATCGACGTCGGGTTCTCGGGGTCGTCGAAGCCGCAGACCTCGGGCGGTCGGACCAGGAGACACCCATAGTAGCTCGCGACCTTGAGGCCGGTGAGCTTGCGCGAGACCTTCTCGCGGAGGGGTTCGAGCCCCACGTGGTTTACGAAGAAGTCCACGGAGTTGCAGACTCCGTGATCGGCTTGCATCCGGCCCTGGAGGGCCTCCTCGATCCGGGCCTTGAGGTCCGCGTCCTCCCGGAGGTGGTGCTCGGCCGCCTTGAACCGGTTGAAACAGGCGGCGCAGGGGACCATCACGTCGAGCCCCCGCTTCTGGGCCGCCATCAGATTTCGGGCCGGCAGGGCCACGGAGAGTTCGAAGTCCGTGGCGTGGGCCGAGCTCGCCCCGCAGCAGGTCCAACCGTCCACCTCCACCAGGTTTACCCCGAGGGCGCCGCTCACCGCCTGGATGGACTGGTCGTAACCCTTGGCCGTGCCGTGCATGCAGCAGCCGGGATAGTACGAAACATTCAACGCAATTCTCCTCTCAGCCCGGATTCCACACCTACCGCGTTTCGGCCCCGCCGTTCTTCTGCCGAGCGAAGAGCTTTCGGACCTCGCCGACCTCGTCGACCCGCTGACCCAGGAGGGGCAGCCGCCCCTTGGCGAACATGGAGAGCCCGACCCCCACGTCCGAGAAGAAGTCCTTGGACTTGAGCTTGTACGCGCACACCATGAGGGCTTCGTGAATCCGGCCCCCCTTCTTGATGCTCTCGAGGAATGCCTCGTGAAAGGCCACGACCTTCTTCTCCGCCACCTGTACGCCGCTCTCCAGGGCCATCTGCCGCAGTACGTCGAACATGCGGGCGATGTCCACCTCGTTGGGGCAGCGCATGGTGCAGGTCTCGCAGGAGACGCACAGCCAGATGGCCGAGCTCCCCAGCACTTCCCGGCGCTGTCCCTGCTGGACCATTCGCACCACCGCGTTGGGCTTGTAGTCCATCGCCACGGCCATCGGGCACCCCGCCGTGCACTTGCGGCAGTGGAAGCACCGCTGGAGGGGTGCGCCTTTGACCTGGGAGCTCACGTCATCGAGAAAGGTCGCCATCGTCACTCCGTGGGGAGCCGCGCTCAGAGCTTAGGGGTCGTAGATGAAGCCCTCGGGGTCGTCTTCCTTGGCCTCGGCCAGCGTCGCCGGGTCGTCGGGCGAGAGGCCCGCCCGGCGGCCGAACAGCTCCAGTGCGTCCCTGTCGAGTTTCTTCAGGAACCGCCGCAGGTCCACCCCCATGGGGCATACCGCCGAGCAGGTGCCGCAGTCCACGCACCGGCCGGCCATGTGGTAGAGGCGCATGAACTGGAACACCTGCACGTCCGAGGCCGACTGGCCGATCCCGACCCACTGGGGCTGGCTCTGCTCGGCGAAGCAGGTGCGGCAGTAGCACGACGGGCAGGCATTTCGGCAGGCGTTGCACCGCATGCACTTGGCCATCTCCGCCGTGAACCCCTGCCAGCGCTCCTCGGCGGGGAGCTTCTCCACGGCCTCCACGGGCTGGAACTCGCGGGCCGCGTCGTGGGGCGGTACGGGCTCCCCGAGCATCACGTCCGAAAGAACCGGGTTGTTGAAGGCGCAGGACGCGCAACTCGCCGCCAGCACGTCGGGGAGCCCAAGGTCCTGTGTCCCCGACCCCGTCTCCACCCGGACCCTGCCGTTCTCGAAGGCACCCCCCAGGAGCTCCTCGCCCCCCGCCGCCGCCAGGAGTTTGCGGCGGTCGACCACGCCTGTGCAGGGTACCCCGAGCACCAGAATCTCGTCCCGACCGTACTGGCGCTCGTTCAGGTGGATCGCCACGGAGCGGGTGGTGCAACCCGGGGCAACCACCGCAACCACCTTGGCCCTTCGGTCCTCGGGCTTCACGCGCTTCTGGGCCTGTCGGTGCTGCATCAGGAGGTCGTGGACGTACTTGGCCAGGTTTTGGCCGCACGCCGCGTTCCACACCAGGCGCCCGGCGTCCTCAGGGCGCGTGATGAAAACCGGGGCCGCGGTGAGCGGCAGGGTGCCCTCCTCGAACCCCACCACCACCTGGGCCCGACCTTCCGCCAGGACCCGGGCCGCCTCTTCTCGGATTTTCGCTTCCAGGTTGTTCACGACGCGAACCTTTCAAACTCTTCGGTACGGCAGAAGACCAAGAGTTCTTTGACAGGATTCACAGGATCGACAGGATGCAACGTCAAGAGCCGAATCGAAACGGCCCAGTAGCCAGCCAGAGCCACGTTCCCTGGTCCCCATCCTGTGTATCCTGTTCATCCTGTCCAAAAGCTCTTCGAGTAAGTAATGCTCCGGCACGAACCTCACACGATGGCGGAGACGGCGTCTCCCGCCTGCTTCACCAGCCGCGTCGCGGGCCCCAGGGCCCGCACCTTGTCGGTGACGCCCCGGATGACCTGCGCAAACCGGTCGCCCTCGGAAGCCGAGACCCAGGTGAAGGTGGTCCGGTCCGCCTCGACCCCCACATATTCGAGAAAGCTCTTCAGAAGGGCGAACTTCCGGCGCGCCGAGAGGTTTCCGCTGAGGTAGTGGCATTCCCCCGGGTGGCACCCCGAGATGAGCACCCCGTCGGCCCCGTCCTGAAGGGCCTTGACCACGAAAAAGGGGTTGATCCGCCCGGTGCAGGGCACCCGGACGATCCGCACGTTGGTCGGGTACTGGATGCGGCTGATTCCCGCAAGATCCGCCCCGGCGTAGGTGCACCAGGTGCAGACGATGGCCAAGATTTTGGGCTCCCAGGTCTCCGCGGTTGTTGCTGCCTCGGCCATTCTTGAGTTCCTCTTGTTTTGCTCGCGTCGAGCGGAGATTCGAGAGCCAAAAATTCTTTCCCCTTACATCGCCTCAATCTGGGCGAGGATCTCCTCGTTGTTGTAGCCGTTGAGATCCGCGGCGTTCATGCGGCACGACGACGTGCACACGCCGCAGCCTTTGCAGAGCACCGTGTTCACCACCGCCGCGCCGAGAGCCGCGTCCACCGCGATGGCGCTGTAGGGGCAGTTGATCTCGCACAGCCCGCAGGCCATGCACCGGTCGGCGATGACGTACGCAGTCTTCCCCTCGGCCTCGATGTAGGGCCGGGTGAGGACCGTGGCGGCCCGCGAGACGGCCGCGTTGGCCTGGGTGACGCTCTCGTCGCTCATCTTGGGGGAGTGGGCGAGCCCGCAGACGAAGACGCCGTCGGTGGCGAAGTCCACGGGGCGGAGCTTCACGTGGGCCTCCAGGAAGAACCCGTCCTGGTTCGTGGGGACCTTGAGCATCCTCCCGACGTCCGCATTCTTCGGATTGGGGGCCGTACCCACGCTCAGGACCACGAGATCGGCCCCCAGGTGCACGGGCTGGTTCAGGACGGGGTCGAAGGCCCGCACCGCGAGGCCCCCACCGTCCCGCTCGGCCACTTCGGGGCGGCGCTCCTCGTCGTAGCGGACGAACTGGATCCCAAGCTCCCGGGCCCGGCGGTAGTAGTCTTCCTTGAGCCCGTAGGTGCGCACGTCCCGATAGAGGACCGTCACGTCCCGGGCGGGGTCGGCCTCCTTCAGGCGCAGGGCGTTCTTGATGGCCTCGCTGCAGCAGTAGCGGCTGCAGTAGGGGTGCTCGGCGTTGCGGGAGCCCACGCACTGGATCATGACCACGCGCTTGATACGGTCGAGCCGGGGGTCCTCCGCGGCGATCGCCCCTTCGAGCTCCCTCTGGGTGACCACCCGCTCCGACTGGCCGTAGAGGTACTCGGCCGTCTCCATCTCGCTGCCGCCGGTGGCGACGATCACGACGCCGTGCTCGAAACGCCGCTCCCCTTCGGGGGTGGCGACGGTGGTCGCGTAGTTGCCGATGAAGCCCTCGATCTTCGCCGCCCGGGAGCCGGTGTAGACCGTGATCCGGTCGCTCTTTGCCACCCGGTCGAGGAGGCGGTTCAGGTGCGACTGCGTGTCGAGTCCCTCCAGGGTGTAGTGGAGATGGCGGTAGTTGCCGCCGAGCTCCGGCTCGGCCTCGACGATGCACGACGCAAAGCCCTGGTCCGCGAGCCGCAGGGCCGCGGTGATCCCCGAGAGGCCCCCACCGAGGATCAAGGCCGCCGGGGTGATGGGGAGCTGGCCGGGCTGGAGGGGCTTGAGGTAGGCGGACTTGGCCACGGCCATCCGGACCAGGTCCTTGGCCTTCTCCGTGGCCTTCTCCGGCTCGTGCATGTGGACCCACGAGCCCTGGTCGCGGATGTTGGCCATCTCGAAGAGGTAGGGGTTGAGGCCCGCCTTCTCGAGGTTCTCCTGGAAGAGGCCCTCGTGGGTCCGGGGGGAGCACGACGCCACCACGACCCGCGTGAGGTCGTGGTCCCGAATCACTTCGGCCATCCTGACCGCCGTGTCCTGGGAGCAGGTGAAGAGGTTGTCGGTGACGAACGCCACGTTGGGGAGGCTTCGGGCGTACTCGGCCACGCCGGGCACGTCCACTACTCCGCCGATGTTGATGCCGCAGTGGCACACGAACACCCCCACCCGGGGTCCGGTGCCCCGCAGGTCCTTCTCGGACGGGCGCTCTTCCTCGGCCACCAGGGTCCCCCGCCGGGAGGCGAGGAGCCCCTGGGCGCAGGCCGCAGCACCGCTGGCTTCCATGACCGTCTCGGGGATGTCCTTGGGGCCCCCGAAGGCCCCGCACACGTAGACCCCCGGGCGGCTGGTCTCGACCGGGTTCTCGAGGGAGGTTCGGCAAAACCCCTGCTCCGTGAGCTCGATACCCAGGGCCGAGGCGAGCCCGGCGGCCTCCCTGGGCGGGGTCAGCCCCACCGAGAGGACCACCATCTCGAACTCCTCCTCCACCTGGGTGCCGTCCTCGAGGACGTAGGTGAGGAGGAGGTTCTTCGATCTCTGGAGCTCCTTGAGGGTGGAGGGGATCGAGCGGATGTAGCGGATGCCGTAGTCCTTCTTGGCCCGCTCCACGAACCGGTCGAAGTCCTTCCCGTGGGCACGGATGTCCATGAAGAAGATGGTGGGCTCCAGGTCCTTCGCGTGCTCCTTGCCGATGATCGCCTCCTTCGTGGCGTACATGCAGCACACCGAGGAGCACCAGGTGTTGCCGCACCGCACGTCCCGGGAGCCCACGCACTGGATGAAGGCGACCTTCTTCGGCTCCGCGCCGTCGGAGATCCGCTGCACGTGCCCGAAGTAGGGACCCGAGGCGGAGAGGATCCGCTCGAACTGGAGGCTCGTGACCACGTTGGGGTAGACTCCGTACCCATACTCCCCGAGGGTCGCTGCGTCGAAGGGCTCGAAACCCGGCGCCGCGATCACCGCCGCCACCTCGAGCACGCGCTCGGCGGGGCGGTCGTCGTGGACCACGGCCTGGGCCACGCACGCCTCCACGCACTGGTAGCACTCGGAGCAGATGCCGCAGGAGAGGCAGCGCTCGGCCTCCGCCCGG
>CAZYJP010000072.1:0-8621 GCA_964647795.1 uncultured Thermodesulfobacteriota bacterium | reverse complement strand
ACACTCTTTCCCTACACGACGCTCTTCCGTTGTCACCGCGCGCGTCACATCGCTCGTATCCGACGCTCCGCCTCGTGCAGCCCCCTCCATGAGCGGCGGCAGTGCCGTGGCCACGATCGGCCCGAGCGCCCCGATCATCGCGAAGCTTCCGACGTAGCTCGGGATCGCCAGCGGGAGCGCGCTGACGATCACCCAGGCCCGCCGTCCGGCGTTTGCCTGGAGGAACCAGGCCCCCTTGCGGGTCGCGACGAGCAAGGTGACCGGCCCGGTGTCCGGTGCCGGGGAGTCCTGCGGGATGGTCGTCATGGGGTTCCTCCTCCTCTTCCGGCCCAGCCGGGCTACTTCTTCCTCGCGCAGGCGAGCTCCATCGTCCGCACCGTCCGCTCACCCCTGATGCCCCCGCCGGAGGAGAACCCTACCCCCGGTAGGCGGGGCGTCAACCGGGACTTCCGGGTTACCGGCGGGCGGCGCTCGATCCGCTGGGCACGGGAAGACAAGGGGGACAGGCGAAGGGATTGGAGCCGCGGGCCTTGGCGTCCCCTGGGCAGGTGTATTCGCTCACTCGTCTTGGATCGCGGGCCGGCGGTTCAGGTCGAAGTCGTTCAGTTTCTTGTAGAACGTCGAGCGCGGCATGCCCAGGAGCGAGGCGGCCCGGTGGCGATTGCCGCCGGTCCTTTGCAGGGCCTGGAGAATCAGTTCGCGCTCCGTACTTCGCGTCGCCTCCTTGAAACTGCCCAGAGAAGGCTCCCTTGGCGCGCTTTGCGCTTTCGTGAGCTCCGCCGGCAGGCAGTCGAGCGTGATCTCCTCACCCCGCCACTTCTTGAGACAGGCCTGTTCCAGCACGTTGGCCAACTCCCGCACGTTTCCCAGCCAGTGAGCGTCCCTCAGGCAAGCGAGGGCCTTGTCGCTCAAGCCCCTGAAACGGGTTCCGAAGCGTTTGTTAATCGTCTTCAGGATATGACCGGCGAGGATGGGAATGTCCTCCCTTCTTTCCCGCAGCGGCGCGATCCGAATGGTCACCTTGGCGATTCGGTAGTAGAGGTCGTGCCTGAACTTCGCGTCATCAGCCAGTTTCCTGAGGTCGATGTTGGTGGCACAGACGAGTTGGAAATCCACCTTTTTCAGCCGGGTGTCGCCGAGCACCTGGACCTCCCGCTCCTCCAAGGCCCGAAGCAGCTTCGGCTGGATTGCAAGGGGCAGGGTCGCGATCTCGTCCAAGAACAGGGTCCCCCCGTCGGCAAGTTCGAACCTGCCCGCCTTTCCGGGGGAAGAGGCTCCCGAGAAGGCGCCCCCCTTGTAGCCGAACAGCTCGGACTCGGCCAGTTCGAGTGGAATCGCGGGGGTGTTCACGCCGACGAACGGCCGGTCCTGCTTCCGGTAGGTATGAATGGCCTGAGCGAACAGTTCCTTCCCCGTGCCGCTCTCTCCCACGATGAGCACGTCCGTGCCGGTCATCGCAGCCTTCTTGGCCAGTTCCACGCACTCGCGTATGTTCCGGCTCTCTCCCAAGATGTCATCGAAGGTGTAGTAGGCGCGCCGGTCCATGAGCTCCCGTTGGCGGAGAGACTTCACGGTGCTCTTGAGCCGATGGACCTCCTCGTTGATTCGGTCGACCTCGTCGAGGGAGCGAAAGATGAGTCGCCCCATGGCGCCAACGAGCTCTCCCTCTTTCAATATGGGATAGGCAGAGCCTATCCGTCTTTGTCCGTTGACGTCGAAGACTCTGCCTATCATCGCCTGGCGTGACTCCAGCACGAGTGGAAGAGTACTCATCTCAATCAGGTCCTTCGCTCTGAGCTTCTTCGCTCCACCTCTTTCAAGTCCGAAGAACTTCTCGGAGCCCTTATCCATGTATTCGAAATGTCCCTCTTTATCTACTATTACAAGGCTCTCATATGGGTTTCGCAAGAAGAACCGAATGGCCCGCGCAATGAGCGGTGTCATTCCGTATTCCTGAAGTGCGGCTTCGAGGATGCCGAAGAACTCCTGCGCGTCCTCGCCTTCTTGATGCATGCTCATGCCAATTGTCTCTCGTGTACAAATTCTGGACAGCAGAAGGGCGTCAAGAACAAAGAACGGTACCCGATTCAAACCGCGTTATCTTGAACTTCACGGGAAACCGTCCACTTCATGGAATATTCCAGATAGTGGACAGTTTGCCGGCGCCTGTCAAGCGGGCTGAGCGCCAAAGTGAGCCATTCTCATAGGCGGCACACCCGTTGCACGGGCCCCCCGCAGCGTCAACAGCAGTTCTAGTCATTCCATGCCCGTGTCCGGCGTGGACGGCGGAGGGGCGATCGATGCGGGAGCGCAGAACCACCGACAGCTTGATCCTCACCGTTGCCACCACCGGTGCCTTCCAGGGGAAGGACGCCAACCCGAACCTCCCACTCAGCCCGGAGGAAATCGCCCGCTCGGTCCAGGAGGCGTGGAACGAGGGTGCCAGCATCGCGCACCTTCACGCCCGTGACCCCGAGACCAACCGGCCGACTTCGGATCCGGAGGTCCTGGGGGAGATTGACCGCCGCATCCGCGACACGGGGTGTGACATCATCATCCAGCACAGCACCGCGTCAGACTATGTCCCCAGGCTCAAGACCGAAGTGGGGCTGCGCACCCTGGAAACGCTGCCTGAAATGGCCTCCCTCGACATCACCATGACCCGGATGATCACCTTCGCCGGCAAGGAGAGCGTCTACATAACGACCCTCCCCGAGATCGAGTACGGCGCCAAGATCATGAAGGAGAAGGGGGTGAAACCCGAGTTGGAGGTGTTCAACCCCGTGCTCATGGACGACGTACAGCACCTGATCGACAAGGCCCTCCTGACCAAACCGTACTGGGTGAGCTTCGTGCTCGGCATGCGCCGGATCAACCGGGCGTACATGGCTTACTCACCTCGCCTCCTCATGCAGCTCGTCGACGCCCTGCCGCCTGACAGCTTGTTCACGGTCATGGGGGTCGGGGCCGACGAGCTTCCGGCGACCACCCAGTCGATCCTTCTCGGAGGGCACGTCCGGGTCGGGTTCGAAGACAACGTGTACTACCGGCGGGGAGTCCTCGCCGAGAGCAATGCACAACTGGTGGGGCGGGCAGCGCGGATCGGGAGGGAACTCGGGTGTGAGATCTCGAGCCCTGCCGAGACGCGTCGGATCCTGGGCATTCCGGATCTCGCACCCTGACCTGCTCGGCCATCGTCTCCGCAAGAAGGCCTGAAGAGGGAGAGGACCTACATGCTGATTGACACCGGCGCCCATATCACACCGAAGAAGTACCTGGATGCGGTTGCGAAGCACAGCCCAGAGCACTTCAACTTGAAGGATGTAATCGCAACGCTCCCGTCCATCTATGACATGGACGCACGGTTCCGAATCATGGACAAGTTTCCTGGATTGATGCATGTCCTCACTCTGAGCTCCCCGGCAGTAGAGGAGTTCTCCAGTTCGGAGGATTCCGTTGCGTTCGCTAAACTCGCCAATGATGAAATGGCAGAGCTCGTCCTGAAACATCCGGACCGGTTTCCCGCAGCAGTGGCCGCTCTGCCGATGAACAACGTCGATGTGGCGCTCAGGGAGTTGGAGCGGGCCATCGGCGATCTCCACTTCCGGGGCATCCAAGTCAACACGTCGATCAACGGAAAGCCCCTGGACGCGGAAGAGTTCTGGCCCATCTATGAGAAGATGTCCCAATACAATCTTCCGATCTGGATTCACCCGATGAGGTTCGTGGAGCAGCCGGACTATCCCTCTGAGAAGAAATCAAAGTACATGATCTTCCACGTGTTCGGATGGCCTTACGAAACCGCTGCGGCCGTGACTCGCTTGATCTTCAGCGGCGTGCTGGAAAAGTATCCGAACCTGAAGTTCATCACACACCACGCGGGAGGCATGATTCCCTTCCTGGATGAGAGAATCAAGGGAGCCTACGACCACGCCGAGATGCTCCGAGGAGCGAAGTATAAACGGAACCTAACCAGAGCTCCCATCGACTACTTCAAGATGATCTACTACGACACGGCAATTTATGGGAACAGCTCCGGCCTCATGTGTACCCGTGCGTTTTGCGGAACCGACCACATGCTCTTCGGGACCGACTTCCCCTACGACAGCCAGTTCGGTGAGAGGTACACTAGACAAACGCTCGAGGCCATCGACGGCATGGACATCTGCGTGGAGGAGAAGTGGAAAATCCTGCGGGGCAATGCGAAGGCGATGCTGCGCCTGCCTCTGTAGTGCTCGGGGGCAAGACCGGGCTCGAGCTACCCCAATGCACGTTGAGGACAGCATGGATTCCGGACGGGCACCGGCCGGCTTGACGGCCCTCAAGGAGAAGCGACGCCCCACCAGGATCGAAGCCGAAGTCCCGGCGGAAAGACTGTCGGACGACCTGGGGCGCTACTCGCGGAAGGCCTTGCAGATGGGCGCGGCCGTTTCGGCGGTCATCCGTTCTTCTCAGGTGATCGTCGACGAGAGGGTGCGGGCCAAGTGCATGTACCCGAAGTGCGCGCACTACGGCAGCAATGCGAACTGTCCCCCGCACGCGCCGGACCTCAACTTCGTCAGGCGCGTCGTCGAGGGGTACGGTTTCGCTGTGTTCTTCGGCGTCAAAGCCGACCCTGCGGGGTTTACGGGAAAGGGTTTCCTCGATCCGAAGCGGGGGCAAGACCGGTCCAAGCTGACTCTCAGCACCATCTGCAGCGACATCGAGAGCCGCGCCTTCTACGACGGCTATTACCTGGCTCTGGCCTTGGGCCAGGGTCCGTGCAAGGCGTTCTGGTGCAGGGACCAACCTTGCTCCGCGTTGGGAGATGAGCGGACCTGCCGCTTCCCCCTGAAGGCGAGGAGCAGCGGCGAGGGCTTGGGCATCGACCTGTTCAGGATGGCGGCGAGGCAGGGTTGGCCCGTCTATCCCTGCGGCGCCAATGTGGAAGCCGCCGAGCTGCCGCACTGCCTGCTGCTGGGTTTGGTATTCGTGGCGTGACGTGGGGGATGCTCCGCGCGTCGCCGACGGCCGGGAAGTGGCGCTCCCGGGAAGTTTCGAGAAGTGGCTGGCGGTTCACCAAGGAACCCGCAAGAAGGAGGCGAGCAGATGGCGACGAGATCGTGGGCGGTTCGGAAACTGATCTGGAAGGCGGCGTTTGCCGCAGCGGTTCTCCTCGGACTCGGAAACCCTGCGGTCGGTGCAGACAAGAAACCCGTGACGCTGATCGTGGCGGACATGCTGCCGGCGATGGCCGTGTCCTCCAAGGCCATTCGCTGGTGGGGGGACGAGATCGAGAAGAGGACCAACGGCCGAGTCAAGTTCGAGTACTACTTCGGCGCCAGCCTCGTGGGAGCCTATGAACAGCTTCAGTCCGTCAAGAGCAACGTGATTCAGCTGTCCCCGTATTACTCGGCATATCACCCCGACGCGGCGCCGCTTCCGGCGATGGCCCTGCTTCCGCTGTTGAACACGGGTTCCTTCGCCGAGAGCCTGAGAGCCGCGGATGCTTGGCTTCAGACAAATGCGCAAGTCCAGGAGGAGTTCAAGAGGAACAATGTGAAATACATGAACCCGCTCTTCGGTGCCGACGCCTTCGTGTGGTCCAAGGTTCCCGTCCGATCCGTCTCCGATTTTCAGGGCTTGAGCGTTCGAGCCTTCGGACCGTGGCTGGCCCTGTTCGAAGCCCTCGGGAGCAGCGTGGTGAGCGTCCCGGTGCCCGAGATTTACAGCACCCTGGAGCGGGGCGTCGTGAAGGCGACGGTCCTTTATCTCACCAATGGGGTGGGTTTGAACCTGTTCGAGGTGACGGAATACTTGAACACGACGAATCTGGGCCACCATTGCGGCATGCCTTTGGTCATGAATCTGGACGCTTGGAACGGGTTGCCCGCGGAAGTGCGCAAAGTCATCGAAGAACTCAACACCGGGGAAGCCGTGGATGCCTTCATTCGGCTGCACAACGAGAACAATGAGCGCGAGATTGCACTCGTAAAGGACAAGGGCATGAAGTTCACGCAATTCTCGGCCGAGGACGTGGAGAAGATGAGGGCGGTAGCCAGGGAAAAGGTCTGGTCCCCGTATGCCAAGAAGCTGGATGAAAAGGGCATTCAGGGCACGCAGGCCCTGGAGGACCTGATTCGCACCGTGAGCCGGTAAGCCGCATGGGGCCCGTCTCCGCCACCGCGGCGGGGGCGGGCTCGGAGGCGCGAGGAACCGGACGCACAGACCGCCGGGCCCCTTGGCGGGGACGCACCACGGTCCCCATCGGGCGGAGCGCGGGTGGACGCAAGGACAGGGGCATGTCGGGTCTGGACAGAGTCACCGGCTGGATCAAGGGGGGTGTCGTTCTCGTCGATTATCTGGCGACGGCGACCCTTTGGCTGCTCATGCTGCTCATCATCTGGGGGGTTCTCACGCGGCTCGCGGGTGCGCCCATCAGCGGCGTTACCAATCTCTCGGAGTCGCTGCTCGTGGTGGCCATCTACCTAGGGGCCGCACGCACGCAGCAGGTCGAAGGCCACGTGTCCCTCGAGTTGGTCACGATGCGCCTGAGCGAGGGGCATCGGAGACCCCTCAGACTATTTGTCACCCTTGCTTCGATTGCCGTCTGCGCGATCTTCGTCTACTCGAGCTGGGAGTATGCCCTCGAGGCGTGGCGTATCCGCGAGAAGATGGACGGCGCGCCCTTCTATCCCATATACCCACCGAAGATCGCCATCGCAGTTGGTTTGTCGCTCCTATGTCTCCAACTCCTCGTGGACTTCGTCGAGACCGCTTTTTCGCTGCTATCCGGTGCGAGCGGCGATAGAAAGTGACGCTCGCTTCTGCCATGCCTCATGCCCCGTCCCAGGCCCCGGACGTGATGGAGGTTTCCGCGCATGAGCCCAGTCGGGCCCCTCGGCCTTCTCCTGTTCGTGTTCTTGATCTTCTGCGGCATGCCCATCGCCTTTGCAATGTTGTTCGTCGGGTTCTTCGGGTTGGCACACATCATCGGTTTCGCCCCGGCGTTCGCGTCAGCCAAGACCATCATGTATCACTCGGTCTCCAACTGGCTGTATGTGTGCGTGCCGATGTTCATCCTGATGGGGCACTTTGCCAACCACAGCGGGATCATCAAAGACATCTTCAGGTTCTTCCAAGTTTGGTCCTGGAGGTTGCCGGGGGCGTTGGCCATCGTAACGATCAGTTCTTCCGCGATCTTCGCCTTCGCGACGGGGTCGTCCCTTGCCGCCACAGCAGTCTTGGGCAAGGTGACGCTGCCGGAAATGGATCGGAGGAATTACAGCAGAAAGCTCTCCCTGGGCTCCATCGTGGCAGGAGGTTCCCTGGGGAACCTGATCCCGCCGAGTATAGGCTTGGTTCTCTACGGCATCATCGCCGACCAGTCCATCGGGAGGCTCCTCCTGGCGGCGGTCGTCCCCGGCCTGCTGGTCACGATGCTCTTCATTTTGCTCATCATCTTCCGCGTGTGGCGCAATCCCCAGTTGGCAGCCGGGGACGCCAGGGTTCGGCCGACTCGCCGGGAGAGGGTGGAGAGCTTCAAGGGGGTGTGGGGCATCCTGGTTCTCGTCGCCCTCGTTCTGGGGAGTATCTTCACGGGGCTCACCACGGTCACGGAGGCCGCCAGCGTGGGGGCTTTCGGTTCCTTCCTGATCTTCTTGTTTCGGGGGCAGTTCACCTGGCGGCGACTGTGGGGAGTCCTCGGCGAGACCGCCAGGACCACGTCCATGGTCTTCCTCCTGATCGCGGCAGTCTCGCTCTTTACCCGGTTCCTGACCTTCTCCGGCTTCACCCGCAGCCTGGCAGGGCTGGTCGCCGACTCCGGCAACGTGCCTGCACCGGTTATCCTCGTCAGCATTTACGCGGTCTTTCTGTTGGCCGGGTGCCTGATGGACGCGACCTCTCTTCTCCTGGTGCTGACCCCGATCGTGCTTCCCATCATCCTGAAACTGGGATTTGATCCGATCTGGTGGGGAGTGATGACCGTCGTCATGATCGAGATCGGATTCATGACGCCGCCGGTGGGGCTTTGTGCCTATGTGCTCAAGAGCGTGACCAACGTGCCCCTGGAGGAGATATTCTCCAGTATCTATCCGTTCCTGGCCATGTGGCTGCTCGCCGTGGTCATTCTGAGCCTGTTTCCCGAGATCGTGCTCTTTCTCCCGACACTGATGATCAGACGTTAGGCCGAGCGCGGCAGTTTTTGTCTTGGTCCATAACTCCCGTCTCCCTGCGGAAGCGGTAAGGCTAGCGCACCCGGGGGCACAAGGGACCCCCGGCACGTATGACGGAAGGGAAACCGATGAACCTCACGCAAGACGAGATTCTCCAGCTGTTCCGGCTCCTGGACGAGTCGTCCTTCGACGAGATGAACCTGGAAACCGGAGGGTTGAAGCTGTCGATCACGAGGCGAGGGGCGGGAGCGAGCACGGAGGCGCGGCGCGCTCGCCGGACCGGAGACTCGCCTGCCACCGGCAACCGGGCCGAGACTGCCCACACGGCTGCCGGAGCCCCGGCGAAGCCCCAAGAGATCACCCCGGACCGGGCGCCGGAGATGGCCGATGACGCCCTCCTGGAGGTAAGGGCGCCAATCCTGGGGACTTTCTACCGGCGGCCCTCTCCGAAAGATTCCCCGTTCG
>CAZYJP010000071.1:0-8644 GCA_964647795.1 uncultured Thermodesulfobacteriota bacterium | reverse complement strand
AACGGGGCCGTGGTCCGGGAAGGGGAACGCCTGGGGATCCCGACCCCCGTCAACCGCACGCTGTGGAGGCTGGTGAAGATGGTGGAGGCCTCGTTTTCCGCTCGTTGACCGGCCGGCCCACGCTGTGGTCTGCGCCCGGCGTCCTCCCCGCCGCGGCGTAGAGCAAACCGGCGGGTTACGTTTCGCTAACCCGACCTACATTTCTGCGCTCTCCCCGCCGCGGCGCAGGTCGGGGCTGATATGCGGTACCGGCCGAGACGTCCGACCCCTCCCAAGGAGTCTGCGATGCCCAAGCTCTCCATTCCCGAACTCAAGCAACGCAAGGGTCGAGGCCCCAAGCTCACCATGCTCACGGCCTACGACTACCCGACCGGCAAACTCGTGGACGGCGCCGGCATCGATCTCATCCTGGTGGGGGACAGCCTGGGGATGGTGTGCCTCGGCTATCCAGACACCGTGCCCGTCACGATGGACGAGATGGTGCACCACACCGCCGCCGTGGCGCGGGCCGCGGAGCGGGCCCTTGTGGTCGGGGACCTGCCGTTTCTCTCCTACCAGGTGAGCGCCGAGGACGCGATGCGAAACGCGGGAAGGCTCTTCAAGGAGGCCCGGGCCGACTGCGTGAAGCTCGAGGGGGGCCGTTCCCAGGCGGACAAGGTGGAGGCCATCGTGCGGGCGGGCATCCCGGTGATGGGACACATCGGGCTCACCCCCCAGACCGCGACCCAGCTCGGGGGCTTCAAGGTGCAGGGAAAAGACCCCCAGGCGGCCCAGGCCCTCCTGGACGACGCCCGGGCGTTGGAGGACGCGGGCGCCTTCGCCGTGGTCGTCGAGTGCGTGCCGACGAGCCTCGGGAAGCGGGTGACCGCGTCCCTCTCGGTCCCCACCATCGGCATCGGCGCGGGCCCCCACTGCGATGGCCAGGTCCTCGTGCTCCACGACCTGGTGGGCCTCTTCGACCGCTTCGTGCCGAGGTTCGTCAAGCGCTACGCCCATCTCTCGCAGGAAATCGCCCGGGCCGTGGGCGAGTACCGGGACGAGGTCGTGGCGGGGACCTTCCCGGGAGAGGAGCACCAGTTCCAGGGGTAGCCCCGAGGGGACGCTCGCCACCGACGGGTCGTGCCCCGATCGTGAGACCCCGCTCGCTCCGGAGCGGGGTCTCGGTGCCCCCAGGGGCGGGACGCCCTACCGCGCCGTCCACCCCAGGTCCATCAGGTGCGCGGCGCCGGTGAAGGAGCGGGCCTTGTCCGAGGCCAGAAAGAGGGCAAACTCCGCCACCTCCTCGGGCTCGATGAGGCGCTTGATGGCCGCCGGCTCGAGCATGATCCTCTGGATGACCTCGTCCGGGCCGATCCCGTGGGTCTGGGCCTGGGCCTCGATCTGCTTCTCCACGAGGGGCGTGCGCACGTAGGCCGGGCAGATGGCGTTGACCGTGATACCGTGGGCCGCCACCTCCAGGGCCACCGTTCGGGTGAGCCCGATGAGGCCGTGTTTGGCCGAGATGTAGGCGCTCTTGAACGGGCTCGCCACCACGCCGTGCAGCGACGAGATGTTGACGATCCGCCCCCAGCCCTTCTGCTTCATCCCCGGCACCAGGTGCTTGGTGAGTTGAAAGGGGGCGACGAGCATCACCTGGATCATCTTGACCCACACGTCCTCCGGGAAGTCCTCCACCGGCGACACGGTCTGGAAGCCCGCGTTGTTCACCAGGACGTCCACCGCTCCCTTCACGGCCAGGGCATCCTGGGCGAGCCGGCGCACGGCGTCCATGCTCGCGCGGTCCGCCTGGAGGAAGGTGCCGCCGACGGCCCTCGCCACCGCCTCACCCTCCCCCTGGACATCATGCACCAGCACGTGGGCCCCCTCCCGGGCGAACGCCTCGGCGCAAGCCTTTCCGATGCCGCTCGCCGCCCCGGTGACCAGTACCGTCTTTCCGTTCATGGCTTGTCCTCCCTCCGTCGCCCCGTCAGTAGCCTCCACCCTCCCGGCGACGTCCGCGCACCGTGTCGCGGACCTCCCTCGGGAGGGCCGTCAATCCCGCCTCTCAGCCGGAACCCTCACCGGGCGACATCGTCCGCAGGCGCCGTTCGGAGCGCAGCCGGCGCTCCTCCTCCCGGTCGATGTCCCGGAGGGTGCTCTCCACGAACACCAGGTGGTCGTGGGCGGCGGTGCGGGCCGCCTCGCCGTCGCCCGCCAGGAGAGCCTCGAAGAGCTCGCGGTGCTGGCGCAGCAGCACCTCTCGCACCCCCTCCTTCGTGTAGAGCCTTTCCCTGGAGGAAACGATCCCCCGGCGCAGCAGGTCGAAGAGCCCCCGCATGATGTGCAGGAGCACCACGTTGTGGGCAGCCTCGGCGATGGACAGGTGCAGTTCCGCGTCCGCTTCCGCCTCGGCGACGGGGTCTGCCCGCCGATGCCCTTCCTCCATGGCGGCAAACCGCCGTTCGAGGATCTGCCGGTCGGCCGGCGTGGCCCGCATGGCCGCGTAGTACGCCGCGATCCCCTCCAGCGCCTGACGAAACTCCAGCAGGTCGTACACCGTCTCGGGGTGGCGTTGGAAGAGCTGGACGAGGGGGTCGGTGAGGGTGGGAGCGAGGACGGCGCTCACGTAGGTGCCGCCCCCCTGGCGGGTCTCCACGAGCCCCAGGGTCTCGAGCTTTTGCAGCGCCTCCCGCAGGGACGGCCGCGACACGTCGAGTCGCAGGGCCAGGTCGCGCTCGGGGGGGAGCCGTTCACCGGGCTTCAAGGTGCCCTCGAGGATGAGGGACTCCAGCTGGCGCACGATGGCGTCGGAGATCTTGGGGGACTTGACGCGATCGAAGGCCATGGTTTCCTTTCGCCGGGCGCTGCTGGTCATACCGGTTCTCTCTCATAGCACGCACCGGGGCGAGTGTCGAGACCCAATCCAGGACCCGGCGCCGGCGAGGGCTCAGGCACGGGATTTTGCTTGACACCGTCAAAACCATGGTTTAGAAAGCGCTGGTAAGAACACTTGACCAGGCGGTCGCCCTTGCGCGTTTCGGGCGGCCTTCTAGACTCCTGCACCGTCCAAGCCGAGGGTACCGCTCGCCCCACCCACCACCCGTCAGGGGAAAAGGAGGAGACCATGCGAAGGGGAAGAAGGCTTCTCGGGATCCTGGCCGCCGTAACCGCCTTGTGTCTGGCGGCCGGACCGGCACTCGCCCAGGAAAAGAAACAGCGGGAAAAGTTCGGGGCCGACAAGCGCCACGAGCAGGTGAAGAACCTCAAGGTCGAGACGAGCAAGGACAAGTTCCGCTGGAAGATGGTCATGCCTTGGTCCAAGGGGCTGCTCTTCTACGACATGGCCCAGCACTTCGCCGACACGGTGCGACTCGCCTCGGGCGGCCGGCTGGAAATTAGGCTCTACAGCGCTGGGGAGCTCGTGGGAGCGATGGAGAGCTTCGACGCGGTGAGCAAAGGCTCGGCCGAGCTGCTCCACGACTGGCCGGGGTACTGGAAGGGAAAGAACGAAGCGTTCGTGGCCTACGCCTCGGTCCCCTTCGGGCTTGACGCGGAGGGCTACAACATCTGGCTCTACGAGCGGGGCGGCCTGGAGATGATGCAGGAGCTCTATGGCCGTTTCAACATGTACGCCCTACCCGGAGGCAACGGGGGCCAGGAGATGGGGCTCTTCTCCAACAAACGGGCAACCAGCATGGCGGACTTCAAGGGCATGCGCCTTCGCACCGTCGGCTGGTACATGGACATCCTGAATCGGTTGGGCGCCAGTGTGTCTCCTCTCCCGGGGGGCGAGATCTACCTGGCTCTGGAGCGCGGCGTGATCGATGGGGCCGAGTTCAGCACGCCGGCCATGAACTACCCCATGGGCTTCGACGAGATCACGAAGTACGTGATCCAGCCCGGCGTGCACCAGCCCTCGGTCCAGTGCGCGATCGCGATCAACATGGACGCTTGGAAGAAGCTCCCTGACGACCTGAAGTGGATCGTCGACACGGCCGCCAAGGAGACCCAGTTCTGGTCCAATGGGTGGCAGGAGAACCTCAACATCGAGGCGGTGCGGTTGTTCAAGCAGCGAGTCGAGTTCGTGAAGATGGACCCCGCCACGATTACGGAGTTCGCCGAGGTTTCCCATGCATACCTGGAAGAGCTCAAGGCAAAGTTCCCCGACGTGAAGAAGGTGCTGGACTCCCAGGACGAGTTCAAGAAGGACTTCGCCGACTGGCGCGAGGAGCGCAGCGGACTGACCCCCTGGCCGCACGACGTGTTCATCCAGGGCAAGCACTTGCAGTAGACGGGTCGAACTCCCGCCCCGCCGGGGTTCTCCCCGGCGGGGCCCACTCTCGAGGAGGAGGCCGATGCAGGCCCTCGCCCGTTGGATCGACGCCCTGAACGAGAACGTGGGGATCCTCAGCTCCTATCTCATCCTGCCCATGGTGGCAGTGGTGGCGTACGAGGTCTTCATGCGGTACGCCTTGAATGCCCCCACGATCTGGGCCTTCGAGATGACCACCTTCATTTACGGCGTTCACTTCGTCCTGGCTTTCGGCTACGCGCACAAGTACGACGGGCACGTCTCCATCGACGTCTTCGAGGGGAGGCTCCCCCCGCGCGCCCGGACGATGCTGCGGATCGTCATGAACCTGTTGGTCTTCCTGCCGACCGTGGGGCTCCTGACGGTCTGGTGCATCCTCTACGCCATCACCTCCTGGCAGCAGTGGGAGCTGTCCTGGACCTCCTGGGCGCCGAAGATCTTTCCCTACAAGACGCTCATGGCCGCGGGTCTTGCCCTTCTCTGGCTCCAGGGGCTGGCGAAGCTCCTCCAGGATCTGCGAACCCTGCGGCGGACGGCGCCCTAGGTGGGGAACGCTGGCCGCGGGAGCGGCGGACGGGTGGCCGACCATGGGCCCAGACTGCCCGTAGGGGCGACGCATGCGTCGCCCCTACCCTTCGCCTCTAAAGAGGGACAAGCGCACACATGAGCCCAGAGATCTTGACCGTCCTCATGTTCGCCACCCTGGTGGTGGCCATCGCCCTGGGGCACCCCCTGGCCGTGACGCTGGCCGCGGTGGCGACACTCTTCGGGCTGCTCGACAACGGGTTCAATGTGCCCGCGCTCCTGGACCTGTTCGTAAACAACATCTGGGGCATCGAGCAGAACTACGTGCTCGTGGCCGTGCCGCTCTTCATCTTCATGGCCCAGGTGCTCGACCGCTCCAAGGTCTCGGAAGGGCTCTTCGAGGCCCTCTACATCGTGCTGGGAGGTCTGAGGGGGGGGCTCGGTCTCGCGGTGATCCTGGTCAGCACCGTGTTCGCGGCCACAACGGGCATCATCGGCGCCTCCGTGGTGGCGATGGGACTGATGGCGGGCCCCGCCCTGGTCGGGAAGGGCTACGACCGGGGCCTTGCCTCCGGGATCATCTGCTCCTCCGGGACCCTGGGCATCCTCATCCCGCCGAGCATCATGCTGGTGGTGTACGGGGGGCTCACGGGACTCAAGGAGACCTCCGTCGGCAACCTCTTCGCCGGAGCCGTGTTCCCGGGGCTTCTCCTCTCCGGTCTGTACGTCGTCTACGTGCTGGCCCGATGCTACATGAAGCCCGCCCTGGGGCCGCCCATCCCCCGGGAAGAGCGCACCGCCACCGTGCTGCAGAAGCTCGGGATGACCATGAGGAGCTTCGTGCCGCCCTTCAGCCTGATCCTCATCGTGATGGGCGCGATCCTGGGCGGCGTGGCCACCCCGACCGAGGCGGCGGCCCTCGGCTGCATGGGGGCCCTGGGGCTGGCTCTGGTGAGCCGGAAGCTCGACTGGCAGGTGATCAAGACCGCGAGCATCTCCACCGCCCGCACGACGGCCATGATCATGCTCCTCTTCGTGGGGGGGAAGCTCTTCAGCGTGGTGTTCATCTTCGTGGGCGGCGGCGACGTGGTGTCGGACGCGCTCCTGGGCATGGAGGTGAGCCCCTACGTCGTCCTCGCCATCATGATGGCGGTGGTCTTCCTGCTCGGGATGTTCATCGACTGGGCCGCGATCCTGTTGGTCGTGGTGCCGATCTTCACCCCCATCGCAATGAACCTCGACTTCAACCCGCTCTGGTTTGCGATGCTCGTGTGCGTGAATCTCCAGACCTCGTTTCTGACGCCGCCCTTCGGGTACGCGCTCTTCTACTTCAAGGGAGTGGCCCCGGCCGAGGTGAGCATGGGCGACATCTACCGGGGCATCCTGCCCTTCGTGGCCATCCAGCTCGTCGGCCTCCTGCTGCTCATCCTGTTCCCGGGAATCATCACCTGGCTACCCTCCGTGGTCTTCGGAGGGAAGTGACCCTCATGAGGTGCCCCATGGCCTACCCCCCTGTCACGCCGGAAGACGCCGCGTACCTCAAGCAGGTGATCGGCGAGTCCCACGTCTCCACCGGGGAGTCGAACCTCGACCTCCACTCCAAGGACGAGAGCTACCACGAGCCCCACCGGCCGGACGTGGTGGTCTGGCCCCAGAAGACCGAAGACGTCGTGGCGGCCGTGAAACTGGCAGACCAAAGGGGTTACGCGGTGACCCCCTGGTGCGCAGGGACCAGCCTCGAGGGAAACCCCATCCCGGTAAAGGGCGGGATCGTGCTCGACTTCACCGAGATGAACCACGTCCTGGAAACCCGGGAAAAGGACCTCCAGGTGGACGTGGAGGTGGGGATCCAGTATCGGGACCTGAACAACCAGCTCCGGCACCACGGGCTCTTCTTCCCCCCGGACCCTGGCGCCTGGGCCGCCATCGGCGGGATGATCGGCAACAACGCCTCCGGCGTGCGCACTGTGGCCTACGGCGCCACCCGGGACTGCATCCTGGGCATGGAGGTCGTGATGGCCGACGGTGAGGTCGTCCAGCTGGGGAGCCGGGCGATCAAGAGCTCCTCGGGCTATGACCTGCTGCGCCTCATGGTGGGGAGTGAGGGAACCCTCGGCATCGTGACGAAGGCCACCCTCCGGCTCAAGGGTCTGCCGCCCGAGTACCTCACCGTGGTCGCCACCTTCCCCACGGTCCACGACGCCTGCGAGGCGGTGAGCGAAACCATCCGCTACGGTCTCAACCCCGCGGCCCTCGAGCTCATGGACGACGCCGTGGTGGCGGAGATCAACCGCGACCAGCAGATGGCTCTCGACGAGAAACCCATGCTCTTTCTCGAGTTCCACAACGTGAACGAGGCGGCCCTGGCCAGCCAGTACGAGATGGTGGAGGCCGTGCTCCAGGAGCACGGGGCCCTCAAGATCGAACGGGGAGTGGGCGCCGACGAGCGGGTGCGGCTGTGGGAGGTCCGCCACGGAGCCCTGGAGTCGATCAAGCGGAACCACCCGGGCCAGATGGTGCTCCTGGTGGACACGTGCGTTCCCATCAGCCGCTACGCGGAGATGGTGGACAAGGCCAAGGAGGTCGTGGCCCGGGAAGGGGTCACCGGTTTCTTCTGGGGCCACGCCGGCGACGGGAACCTACACCTCGGGCTCACGTACCACCCCGCGGACGCGGACGCCAAGGCGGCGGTGCAGCGGGTGAACCGGGCCGTGGTGGAGCACTCCATGGCGATCGGGGGCACCTGCACCGGCGAGCACGGCATCGGCGTGGGGAAACTGCCCTTTGTGGCGGCCGAGCACGGCGCGGCCCTGGAGTACATGCGCCGCATCAAGGCGGCGCTGGATCCCAAAGGAATCCTCAATCCGGGCAAGATGCTCCCGGAACCCTGAGAGACTGTGGATCAATCCCCTCCCGTCGCCGTGGCGGCCGATCTGCTTCGCGGAGCTTCGTCGGAAACCCTTGCCGGGGGACGCCCAGGGGGGCCTGGCTCCCGCGCCGGCGCTGTGGTAGACCGTCGGGTAGCAGGACCCCCTATGAATTGAAGGAGAAACCCCCATGCTGCCGAAGATCCAGACGATCCTCTACGCCACCGACCTCTCCGAGCGGTCTCCCGAGGTCTTCCACTACGCCATGAGCCTGGCCCAGCAGTATGGGGGCAAGATCGTGATCGTCCACGCCCTCGAGCCCCTGAGCCCCTTCGCCAAGAGCATGGTGGACCTGTACGTGAGCAAGGAGCAGTCCGAGACGCTCCACGGGGACGCCGTCGAGCGGGTGAGGGAAACGGTGCGCCAGCGGCTGGAGCTCTTCTGCACCGACGAGCTGTGCACGGACCCCCAGGGCCGGGATCGGGTGGCGGATATCCGCATCCTGGACGGCCGCCCCTCCGAGGTTGTCCTCGACGAGGCCGCACGGCTGAAGCCGGACCTCATCGTCATGGGCTCCCATGGACACACGGCGGTGGGGGAGATTCTGCTCGGCACGACGGCCCACAGGGTGATGCAGCGCGCCAAGGTCCCGGTGCTCCTGGTGCGGCTGAACAAGTAGCCAGTCCTCGGCGGGGCCGGCGCCGCCCGGCCCCGCTCTCTTGGACCCTCAGGTTTCTCTGGCCGGTGGAATCAGGCAGGCCATCCCCTCGTCCTCCCCCGCCCACTCCCCCACCAACCGCTCTTCGTAGATGTACTCCGTGAGGCGCCGTCCCACCTCCTCGGGCTTGACCGGCAGGCGGGCCACCCCCGAAACCTGGGCCGCCCGGGCCACGGCCTCCGCCACCTTCGGGGGAACGGAGAAGTCCATGGCATCGGGGATGATACGCTGGGGCCCGAGGCG
>CAZYJP010000070.1:0-8653 GCA_964647795.1 uncultured Thermodesulfobacteriota bacterium | reverse complement strand
GCCAGGACCCCCGGGAGCGCCGCCTGGCCGACGTCACGGCGCTGACCAGCGACGGGGACAACGGGGAAGCCTACTGGAACGGGACCGGGACGCGGCTCGTCTGGCAGTCCAACCGCGGGGGCCGGGAGTGCGACAAGATCTGGATCATGGAGGCCGATGGTTCGGGAAAGCGGATGGTGAGCCCCGACCGGGGGGCGCACACCTGCGCGTTCTTCCTGCCCGGCGACGAGCAGATCGTCTTCGCGTCCACAAGTCATCTTCCGGGTACGTGCCCACCCAAGCCCGAGGTGAGGGGGCCGCACCGGTACGTCTGGCCCCTGCACCCCTACGACCTCTATCGGGCAAACCTCGACGGCTCCGGCCTCACTCGGCTCACGGACAATCCCCGGTACGACGCGGAACCCGTGGTGCGGGCCGACGGGAGGATCGTCTTCGGGTCTCAACGGGAGGGCGATTTCGACATCTACGCCATGGACGCCGACGGCTCGAACCTGGTGCGGCTCACCGACCGCATCGGGTACGACGGTGGGCCATGGTGGAGCCCGGACGGGAAGCGGATCGTGTGGCGGGCATGGTACCCGGAGTCCCCCGCGGAAAACGAGCTCTGGGCCGAGTGCATGGCCAACGACTACATCGTTGCCGTGCCCCTGGACTTGTGGGTGATGGATGAGGACGGCTCGAACAAGCACCGGATACTTCGGAACGGGGCCACCAACTGGGCGCCCTCCTGGCACCCGGACGGCGAGCGGATCGTCTTTTCCAGCAACATGGACGACTGGCGGGAGGATCTGGGCGCCTTCGGGCACAACTTCGAGCTCTATCTGATCGGCGCCGACGGTTCGGGTCTGGAGCGCCTCACGTACAACGGGACGTTCGACAGTTTCCCGATGTTCTCCCCCGACGGGAAGAGACTCGCCTTCGGGTCCAACCGGAACCCCCTGAAGCCTCGGGCGACGGATGTCTTCGTAGCGGACTGGGTGGAGTGACTCGCCCTGCCCCGAGGGGGTGGGTCCTGGAGCACCCGGCACGTTGACCCCGGGGTTCGATCTGCTACAGTGCGCCCCGGCAGGTGACGGGGTGGGCGGACGGGAGCGGAGGATGGACAGGGTCGTTCACGGTCAGGGGCTCCTCACGGATCACGACGTCTACCTCTTCAGGGAGGGGCGGCACTTTCGCCTCTACGAGAAGCTCGGCGCGCACCCCGGGGTTCTGGGAGGGACGCGCGGGACCCACTTCGCCGTCTGGGCGCCCAACGCGGAAGCCGTGGGCGTGATGGGCGACTTCAACGGCTGGAATCCGGGTTCTCATGCGTTGGCTCCGCGTTGGGACGGCTCGGGCCTCTGGGAGGGGTTCGTGCCCGGGGTTGGGGCCGGCGCGGTGTACAAGTACCGAGTGATCGGCCCCGGGGGGGGCGGTGTCGACAAAGGCGACCCCTACGCTTTCCGATGGGAGGAGCCGCCGAGGACCGGCTCGGTGGTCCACTCGCTGGAGTACAGCTGGGGAGACGGCGAGTGGATGGCCCGTCGGGCCGGGCGGAACGCCCTGGACCGGCCGATGTCCATCTACGAGGTGCACCTGGGATCTTGGAGGCGGGGCGGGGAGGAAGGAGGCCGCTTCCTGACCTATCGGGAGCTCGCCGGGCCCTTGGCCGAGTACGTCGGGGATCTCGGGTTCACCCACGTGGAGCTTCTCCCGGTGACGGAGCACCCGTTCTACGGCTCCTGGGGATACCAGGTTTCCGGGTATTTCGCACCCACGAGCCGGTACGGCCCCCCCGAAGATTTCATGTACCTGGTCGACGTCCTTCACCGGAGGGGCATCGGCGTAATCCTCGACTGGGTGCCCTCGCACTTCCCCTCCGACGAGCACGGGCTGGCGCGGTTCGACGGGACCCAACTCTACGAACACGCTGATCCCCGCCAGGGGTTCCACCCCGAGTGGAAGAGCTACCTCTTCAACTACGACCGCACCGAGGTGCCCGAGTTCCTGATCAGCAACGCCCTCTTCTGGCTCGAGGCCTATCACCTGGACGGCCTGCGGGTGGACGCGGTGGCCTCCATGCTGTACCTCGACTACGGCCGAGACCCCGGGGAGTGGGTGCCCAACCGCTACGGCGGCAGGGAGAACCTGGGCGCCATCGAGTTTCTCAGGGCGCTCAATCATGCGGTGTACGAGCGCTTTCCCGACGTGCAGATGATCGCGGAGGAGAGCACGGCGTGGCCCATGGTGACCCGGCCGGTGCACGTGGGGGGGCTGGGGTTCGGGCTCAAGTGGAACATGGGGTGGATGCACGACACCCTGGACTACTTCTCCCGGGACCCGGTACATCGCAAGTATCACCACAACCAGCTCACCTTCAGCATCTGGTATGCATTCTCCGAGAACTTCCTCCTTCCCCTGTCCCACGACGAGGTAGTGCATGGGAAAGGGTCCCTGCTGCGCAGGATGCCCGGCGACGACTGGCAGCGCTTCGCGAACCTCCGCCTCCTCCTCGGGTATCAGTTCGCCCACCCCGGGAAGAAACTCCTGTTCATGGGGGGCGAGTTCGGTCAGTGGAGCGAGTGGTACCACGAAGCGAGCCTGGACTGGCACCTGCTGGAGCACCCGGCGCACCGGGGTCTCCAGGCCTGGGTGCGGGATCTGAACCGGGCGTACCGAGAACTGCCGCCGCTCTTCGAGAGGGACTTCGAGGCGGAGGGCTTCCAATGGGTGGACTTCCACGACTGGGAGAAGAGCGTGGTGAGCTTCCTGCGCCGAGGTCGGGTCGAGGGGGAGTGGGTCCTCGCGGCGTGCAACCTCACCCCCGTGGCCCGCCTGGATTACCGGGTGGGAGTGCCCGTGGGGGGTGTGTGGCGCGAGGTGCTCAATAGCGACGCCGCCTGCTACGGGGGATCCGGGGTGGGGAACCTGGGAGGTGTGCGGGCCGAGCCGCTTCCGGCCCACGGGCGCAGCCAGAGCCTGCCCCTGGCGCTCCCGCCCCTGGGTATCCTCCTCCTCGCGAGCGCGCCTCCTCCGGGCGGCCCCGACTTCGGTTCCCCTCGCGCCTCCGAAGAATTCGGGTAGGAAGAAGCGCAAAGGACGATACAAGCTCCGGCGGGAGGCGTTCAGCGCCACTGAGCGGGAAGCACCTCCCGAACCGGGGCGATCTCGTCACAGGTGATCCCTGCGCGCTCGAAGATGACGTGCAAGGTCTCCGGGCTGGGGGCGTCCCACTCGCAGATCCTCCGGCCGCCCCCATCGATGATGTAGGTCCTCACCCAGGTGGCCGTGGTCTCCCGGGCCAGGGCCCGGTACTTTTCCACGAGCTCGTCCCATCGGCGGTCCGGCTCCACGTGGAAAGTGAGAAACTTCGCCATCGCTGCACCCCTTCCTCCCGGCAATTCCCGGGTTGCGGAGGCGAGCATAGCACGAGGGCCCCCGAGCTCAAGATATCAACATTAAATAAGTGTCCCATTCTGTACCATCATGTCCAAGATTGTCCTTGACTGGCCAAGGATGGGGTCTATGATTTGTCGTGATCGACAGCGTCGCGGGGCGCCTGGACGCGCTCCCCGACGGGAGGCTGCGGCGGTGCTCCCGCTGGAGTCGGGACATGATAGGAGACACTCCCATGCGCATCGCCTTGGCCTACAATGCCAAGCCCTCCGAGAGGGACGCCATTCGCGTCGCTCGCCCGGAGTTCCTGGCGGAGGAGGAAGACGAACCTCCGTCGCTAGGCTCGGAGGCGCTCGAAGACGTCTACGCCGAGTGGGATGACGCCGAGACCGTCCTCGCCCTCGCTTCCGCCCTGGAGGCCCGGCACGAGGTGGTCCTGGTGGAGGCCCTCCATGATTTCCCCACCCGCCTCCGGGCCGCCCGGCCCGACCTGGTCTTCAACATCGCCGAGGGGTTCTACGGTGCCAGCCGCGAGGCCCAGGTGCCCGCGATCCTCGAGATGCTCGGGATTCCCTACACCGGGTCCGACCCACTCACCCTCTGCCTCTGCCTGGACAAGGCCCGGGCCAAGGAGGTCCTCGCGTACCACGGGGTGGCCACGGCGTCCTTCGTGGTGGTGGAGGAGCCCGCCGAATTGCCCCTGGCCCGGAAGATCCCCCTTCCTGCCATGGTGAAACCCCTCTTCGAGGGGTCGAGCAAGGGAATCCGGGACGACCAGCTGGTGCGGGACTGGGCTTCCCTCGGCGACCGGGTGGAGCGCGTCCTGTCCTCCTACCGGCAACCCGCACTCGTGGAAGCCTTTCTGCCCGGCCGTGAGTTCACCGTTGCCGTCTTGGGCAACGGTGCCGACTTGCGGGTGCTCCCCCCGGTGGAGATCCGCTTCGACGCCTTCCCCCCCGGTGCGAATCCCATCTACTCCTGGGAAGCCAAGTGGGTCTGGGACCGGCCGGAAGCTCCCCTTCGGGTCTTCGACTGCCCCGCTCGCCTGAACGGAGCGGAGAGGGGGGCCATCGAGGAGCTCTGCCGCCGTGCGGCACGCGTTCTGCGCCTGCGGGACTGGTCACGCCTGGACGTGCGCTTGGATGGGGCGGGGGTGCCCCACATCCTCGAGGTGAACCCTCTTCCGGGCGTGCTGCCGGATCCGGCGGCGAACTCCTGCTATCCCAAGGCGGCCCGGGCCGCGGGGCTCGACTACCGGTCCATGGTGCTGGCCGTGGCGGACGCGGCAATTCGGAGGCTGGGATGGGAAGCCTGAAGCCCCGGGTGGCCATCCTCTTCAGCCGGCCGGGCCGTTCGCCCGGCCGCGGCCCCGGTCCCGACCCCTCGGATCTCGGTGTCCTGGACGAAGTGGCGGACGTGGAAGCCGCCCTCGGGGCCGGGGGATACGAGGTGGAGCGGGTGGGGGTGGACCGAGGATCCCTGTTTCCCGCGATCAGCTCCCTCGCGTCGCGTCGCAGCGAGACCGTAATCTTCAACCTCTGCGAGGGCATCGACGGCGAGGCCCGGTTCGAGCCCCTGGTTGCCGGCCTGCTGGAGCTGGAGGGGATTCGTTTCACCGGGAGCGCCGCGGCTACGCTGACCTGCGCGCTGGACAAGCGGATCGCCAAGGCCCTGCTCTTTGCGGCAGGTATCCCCACCCCGGGGGCGAGAGTCTACCGCAGGGTCCCGAAGGTTCATTCCGTGCGGGATCTGGCGTTTCCCCTGGTGGTGAAGCCCTTGCGGGAGGATGCGAGCATCGGCATCAGCGCAGGGGCCTTCGTCCAGACCCCCGAGGCCCTCGTGGACCGGGTCGGCTACTTGCTGGAACAGTTCGGGCAGCCCGCGTTGGCCGAGGTGTACATGGAGGGCCGCGAATTCAATGTCTCGGTGGTGGGCGCGTCGAGGCACGCCCGGGTTCTTCCCGTGTCGGAGATCGCTTTCGAGGGATATGCCGACGGCGAGCCCCGGATCGTCACCCACGACGCCAAGTGGCGGGAGGGGAGCGACGACGACCGCCGCACCGTGCCCCGGTGCCCCGCTGCCATCGGCGAAAACCTGCGAGCCCGCCTCGAGACCGTGGGTCTTTCCGCCCACCGGGCCCTGGAGTGCCGGGACTACGCGCGCTACGACGTGCGCCTCGACGCCAAGGGAAACCCCCAGGTGATCGACGCCAACCCCAACCCGGACGTCTCCCGGAAGGCCGGCCTGGCCCGCGCGGTGGCAGCTTCGGGCGACACCTATGAGGATCTCGTTGCGCGGATCGTGGGGTGGGCGTGGGAACGACCGTGATGCGGCCCCTCGCGCGGGATGAGGTGACGTCCCTGGTGGGCCTCGTGGAGGCCTCCGGGGTGTTTCGTCCCGAGGAAGTGGAGGTGGCCCGGGAGGTCCTCGGGGCCTGTGCCGCCAAAGGTGAGGCCTCCGGCTACTTCTGCCGGGTGGCGGCCCGGGGTCGGGCGGCCGACCCGGGGCACCCCGAGGGGGAAGGGGCGGAAGGGTTTGCCTGCTGGGGCCCGACCCCCTGCACCGAAGGCACCTACGACCTGTACTGGCTGGTGGTCCACCCAAGGGCCCAGGGGGGTGGCGCTGCGTCGCGGCTTCTGGCCGAGGCTGCGGCGGATGCCGCTCGACGAGGTGGCCGCCAACTCATCGCCGAGACCTCGGATACCGATCCGTATGCTCCGGCCCGTTCGTTCTACGAGGCGAGGGGGTTCCGGGTTGCCGCCCGCATCCCCGACTTCTACCGGCCGGGCGATGCCAAGATCGTCTACGTCAAGCCGCTCCCCCCAGCCCAAGGAGGAAAATAGGAGCGATGGAACTCTGGCAGAAGATCCTCAATTCGTCCTTCCGCCAACCTGCGCAGCTCACGAAGTACTTTCGGGGGATCGACGTCGGGACACTCGACCGGGTGGCCGAGACGTACCCTATGTGCATCAACCCCTATTACTTGAGCCTGGTGGGGCATCCGGGGGACCCTATCGGCAAGCAGTGCATCCCGGACCCCGCGGAGCTCGATGCCGGGGCCTCGGTCCCCGACCCCCTGGCGGAGGAGAGCACGAGCCCGGTGCCGTGCCTGGTGCACCGGTACCCGGACCGGGCCTTGTTCCTCGCCACCACGCGCTGTGCCATGTACTGCCGCTTCTGCACCCGCAAGCGCAAGGTGGGCAAGCCCGACGAACCGATCACGGAGGAGATGCGCCGGGAGGCCGTGGACTACATCGCTCGAACGCCCTCCATCCGTGACGTCATCGTGTCCGGGGGTGATCCCCTGCTCCTGCCCGACGAGACCCTGGAGTCGATCCTCCAGAGTCTTCGGGCGATTCCCCACGTAGAGATCGTCCGGATCGGGACCCGGGTTCCTTGCGTCCTGCCCCAGCGGGTCACCCGCAAGCTCGTGGAGGTGCTCCGCAGATACCACCCCCTGTACGTGAACGTGCACTTCGAGCACCCGCGGGAGGTGACGCCCCAGTCCGTAAAGGCCCTGACCCGGCTCGCCGATGCGGGGATTCCTCTGGGCAACCAGTCCGTCCTCCTCAAGGGAGTCAACGACGACCCGGACACGTTCCTCGAGCTCAACCGGAAGCTTCTGGCGTGCCGGGTGCGGCCCTACTACATCTACCAGGCGGACCCGGTGGAGGGCACGGAGCACTTCCGCACCCCCGTGGAAACGGGGCTTGCGGTCATCCGCGGTCTGCGGGGGCACACCTCTGGCCTCGCGGTGCCCCAGTACGTGATCGACGCCCCCGGCGGCGGCGGCAAGATCCCCCTCCTTCCGGAGTACCTGGTGGCCCGGGACGACCGGCGGGTGCTGCTTCGCAACTACCAAGGCCAGTACTACGTATACCCCGAGGCGGAGCAGACCCCGGTCGTGCCCCCGCTTGCCGCCCGCTGCCCGATGGAGTTGGATTACGGGGTCGGCCCGCGGTCCTGACCTCGCCGTCCCCCCCGACCCGACGAAGGCCCCGGAATCTGCTCCGGGGCCTTCGTCGTCGCTGCCCGGTGCCCGGTCACCCGGCGCTCAGGCACATCCACAGCACCGCGAGCCCCCACGCCGTGGTGAGGTACCCCGACGGCCAGGAAGTCCCGGAAGCGGATGGAGGCACGCTCTCGAGCCAACTCCGCCACGATGACGTTGGCTACCGATCCCACGAGCGTGAGATTTCTGGCGAAGGTGGACGCCATGGCCAGTCCGAGCCAGAAGACCGGCGGGTCGGAGAAGCGCGGCACCCAGAGTACGGCCAGACGGACGGTCCAGTTGGAAGCCGGGCAGCTTCTGGCCGGCGATGAGAGATTAGGTGAGGAGGAAGTGAGGAGGGCGCAGGTCATGGTGGACCTGTTGGCACGCCGGGACGCTGGGACGCCAGGACGCGAGGAGGCCGGGAAGCTCGGGGAGGTGCGCGCCTCCCAGCTTCCCGGCTTTCCAGGTGAGGAGCCGCCTTCAGTACACCGGCTTGAAGTCGAAGTGGTGCTCTGACTCGATGTAGCGGACCGTCCGCGAGAGGGAGCGCATCACCACCGAGTGGGTCCTCGCCCCTCCTGCGAAGAAGCGCACGCCGCGCACCAGATCCCCCTCGGTGACGCCGGTGGCCGCGAACATCACGTCGCCCTTGGCCATGTCCTCGATCGTGTACACTCGTTCCAGATCCTCGATCCCCATCTCCCGGCACCGGCGCTTCTCGTCCTCGCTGAGAAAGTAGAGGCGCGCCTGCATGTCGCCCCCCAGTGACTTGAGGGCCGCTGCCGCCAGCACCCCCTCCGGTCCCCCCCCCACGCCGATGAGCATGTGGACGCCGGTCTCCTCCATGAGGCCCGCGGCCACGGCCGGCGCCACGTCGCCGTCGGGGATGAGCTTGATCCGGGCGCCGGACTCCCGGATTTCCTGGATGATGGCCCGGTGGCGGTCCCGGTTCAGGATGACCACGGTCATATCCTCGGGGTACAGCCCCAGGGCGTCGGCCACGTTGCGCACGTTTTCGGTGGGGGTCTTGTGGATGTCGATGGCCCCCTTTGCCTCGGGGCCGACGGCGATTTTGTCCATGTACATGTCCGGGGCGTGGAGGAAGCATCCTTCGCCCGCCGCGGCGATCGTGGCGATGGCGTTGGGCATCCCCGTGGCGCAGAGGTTGGTGCCCTCGAGGGGGTCCACCGCGATGTCCACTCGAAGCTCTCCGCGGCAGTTGCCTACGACCTCCCCGATGTAGAGCATCGGCGCCTCGTCCATCTCGCCCTCGCCGATCACGAC
>CAZYJP010000069.1:0-8780 GCA_964647795.1 uncultured Thermodesulfobacteriota bacterium | reverse complement strand
CTGCGGGCTGCCGTGGAGCTGGCGGGGCGAGCCGACGTCGCGGTGGTCAGCAAGGTCTACCCCACTCGATCCCACTCCGGAGCCGCCCAGGGCGGGATCGCCGCCGCCCTGGCCAATCTGGAGGAAGACCGCTGGGAATGGCACATGTTCGACACCGTCAAGGGGAGCGATTACCTGGGGGACCAGGACGCCATCGAGATCCTCACCCGGGACGCACCCCGGGCCGTGCTGGAGCTCGAGCACATGGGGGTGCCCTTCAGCCGGACCGAGGAGGGAAAGATCGCCCAGCGGACCTTCGGGGGCCACACCCGGGAGTTGGGCGGTGCCGCGGTCAAGCGGGCCTGCTATGCCTCGGACCGCACCGGCCGCGTGATCATGGACACGCTCCACGACCAGTGCGTCAAGGCGGGGGTCCGCTTCTACTCCGAGCTCGTCCTCGTGGACCTCCTCCTGGATCGGCAGGGGTGCCGGGGAGCGATGTTGCTGGACCTGGCCTCGGGCGAGCTCCGCACGGTGGGGAGCCGCTGCCTCCTTCTGGCCACGGGCGGCTTCGGCAAGATCTACCGCACCAGCTCCAACTGCTTCGCCAACACCGGGGACGGGCAGGCCATCGTCCTGCGCCGGGGCCTGCCGATGGAGGACCTGGAGTTCGTGCAGTTCCACCCCACCGGCATCCGGGGCCTCGGGATCCTGATCAGCGAAGCTGCCCGGGGCGAGGGGGGGATCCTGCGCAACGGGAGCGGCGAGCGGTTCATGGAGCGATACGCCCCCAAGAACAAGGACCTGGCGCCCCGGGACATCGTGAGCCGCGCCATCCTGAAGGAGATCCGGGAAGGGCGGGGGATCGGGGGGGAGGAGCACGTGCACCTGGACCTGACCGGGATCGGCGAGGAGAGGCTCTTGGAGCGCCTCTGGGAGATCACGTCCTTCGCCCGGATCTACGCGGGCGTCGACCCGGTGACGGAGCCGATCCCGGTCCTGCCGACCTGCCATTACATGATGGGGGGCATCCCCACCACCGTGGACGGCGAGGTCGCCCGGGGGGTCGACGGCTCTTTGGTTCCCGGGTTGTACGCGGCCGGGGAGTGCGCCTGTGTCTCGGTCCACGGGGCGAACCGCCTCGGCTGCAACTCGCTGCTGGATCTGGTGGTGTTCGGCCGCAGGGCCGGCAAGGCCATCCGCCGCGCGCTGGACGAAGGCCGCTTCGCCGACGAAGACGCCCACGCTCCGGACGAGGCGGCCCGGGAGCGCCTGGAGTCGCTGCGCGGGTCCCGGGGGAGCGAGCGGGTCCCGGCCCTGCGCGGGGAGCTCCAGGGGAAGATGATGGAGTATTGCTCGGTGTTCCGGACCAGGGAGGGACTGGGAGAGTGCCGGCAGGCGATCCGGGGGCTGCGCGAGCGCTACCGCGCGATCGGGGTCTCGTCCGAGGGGCGGTGCTTCAACCTGGAGGTCCTGGAGGCGTTGGAGCTGGGCAACCTCCTCGACCTGGCTCAGGTGATGGTGGAGAGCGCCCTCTTCCGGGAGGAGAGCCGCGGGGCGCACTACCGGGAGGATTTCCCCGAGCGGGACGACGAGAATTTCCTGGTCCACACCTTTGCCTACCGGGACGGAGAAGAGGTGCGGATCGAGAAGAAACCGGTGGCCGCGGGGCGGTTCGAGCCGAAAGAGCGAAGCTATTGAGAGGCTGTGAATCAATCCCCTCCCGTCGCCGCGACGGCCGATTTGCTTTGCCGGGCTTCGTCGGAAGCCCTTGCCGTAGAGCCCAGCTATGGCTGCGGGCTTCCTCCTCGCCCGGCTCGCATCTCGACCGTTTGGCTCGGTCCGGGGAATGATTCACAGCCTCTGAGCCGCCGCGCCGGCGGCGCCCCTGCGGGAGGAGCACCGATGGACCGCACGTTTCGAATCCAGCGATTCGACCCTGAGAAGGACGACGAGTTCGGCTACCGGGAGTATCGGGTCGAGGCCGCGCCCACCGACCGGATCCTCGACTGCCTCAACCGGATCCGTTGGGAGCAGGACCCGACCCTGGCCCTGCGCATGTCCTGTGCCCACGGCGTGTGCGGCTCGGACGGGATGCGCATCAACGGCCGCTGCGCGCTCGCCTGCCAGCGGATGGTCCGGGAGTACGAGGAAGACCCCATCACCGTCGAGCCCCTGCCCAACTTCCGGGTGGTCAAGGACCTGGTCGTGGACCTGGAAGGGTTCTTCGAGAAGTACGAGGCGGTCCGCCCCTACCTGATGCCCGAGGGGAAGTCCCCCGAGCGGGAGCGGACACAGAGCCCGGAGGACCGGGTGGTCATCGACGAGGCGATCCGGTGCATCCTATGCGCCTGCTGCACCGCAGCCTGCCCCGTCACCGAGGAGAATGCGGACTATCTGGGGCCCGCCGCGCTGCTCCGGGCCTTCCGCTACCTCTTCGACACCCGCGACGGCGCCGAAACCGAGCGGATGGGCCTGCTGGACGACGCCGACGGCATCTGGGGCTGCAAGGGCCACGGGAAGTGCACCGAGGTCTGCCCCAAGGACATCGACGTGAAGGCGCGCCTGATGGAGACCAAGAAGCGGCTCCGCGACAGGGGTCGGGGTCCCTGATCGCCCGGTTCCTCGATGCCCTTCGGCGAAGCCGGGCCGAGGGGGGAGGGAGGCATGGCGGCCGACGACGCGGAACGACGGCCGGACGAAGAAGAGGTTGCCCGCGCGGAGGGCGACCTCTCTCCAGTAGCAGGTGGAAGAAGCCGTCGAGATCGAGCCGGCGCAGTTCGGAACGGTGGGCGGGGTCTTCATTGCCCTCGACCTCAGGAAGGTCATGGAGAGGGTGAGCGGAACACCGGCGGTGAGGGCCGGCAGTCCCGTACGGTGGGTTCGCGACGCCTCGGCGCTTCACGAGCCGCGAGGCGGCCCGCGAACCCTGGACGGTCGCCTTCGAGGAGACACCGGAGGTCCGATCCAGCCTGAGGACTCGGCCATGGCCAGGAGTTCCTCCTCGATGAGAGCCTGGAAGAGGGGCACTTTGTACCTGCCCAGCAGGTCATCGCGGTGGACGGCGGTCCGCTTGCGTGCGGGACGCGGCTGGCTAGATCGGCGCTCCCGGCGAAGGAGCTCGATGTGGTCATCACGACTGCGCTCTACGAGGGCGACGACGCACTGTCCGGGGTCAACGAACTGCCCGACGAAGAAATCCAGGCCAAGGCGCGGGACGTAGCGGTTCAGATCGCCGCCAAGCACCTGACGGACGACTCGGCGCGCGGTGAGCCTGCCGGGCAGGAGGCCTGCTGCGCCTGTTCGTAGAGTGCACCCCGCCGAAGAGAACGTAAGACACCGCCCAGAGTGCCCCAAGTGGTACGCTTGTGAGGGACATAGATTGCCCCCTCCAGTCGTTCCGTCTCTTCAGCTTCTTCTGGCTCGGGCCGCCACCCGGGCCGCTTGAACCAGGGCGAACCTTAGGAGGTGGCTCGAGGGTCCCGGCCCGCGGCGTGACCTTCGGTTCCGCCCCTGCGCATGTGCGGGGTGGTGGGGTGACGTTCTGCCCAGGGGCTCACGGCACGGGCCGCGTGAACGGCATGGACAGAAGCCTTCCCAACCGGAGCTTCTCAGGGTCCTGGTACGCGCCCATGCCGATCCGGATGCGGTCCTGATCCACCTCGGAGAGAAGAGTGCCCAGGACCCGGTCCCATACGGAGAAGATCGTCCCGTAGTTGGTGTTGCGCTCCCGGATCACCACCGAGTGGTGGATTCGGTGCATAGAGGGAGGGACCAAGAGGACCCAGAAGAACCGTTCGAACCACCTCGGAACGCGGACCGAGCTGTGGTGGAACTGGGCGCACAGGACCAGGAGGACCTCGAAGACCAGGAGCTCCACCAACGTGAGCCCAGGAAGAACACCAGGGCGATCTTGATCGCGGCCGAGATCGAGAGCTCTCCGACGTGGAACCGGGTCGCGGTGGAGACATCCATGTTGAGGTCGCTGTGGTGCACCCGATGGAACCGCCACAAGGTCGGCATCTCGTGGTTGAGGAGGTGCCAGACGTAGAGCATGAGGTCGAGGAAGGCCACCGCCACGAAGAGCCGCGCCCAGGGCGGTAGGCCGCAGAGGTAGAGCAGCCCGTCGTGCTGCTCGGTCACGTAGCCGACGGAGGCCAGAATCGCAGCGCCGAAGGCCAGATTCAGGAAGAGGCCGTTCGCGGCGGTCAGCGAGAGATTCGTCCGCCACCGTCGCGGCTTCGAGGCCGTGCTCGGGCGGTAGGGGGCCAAGAGCTCGAGCGCCAGGAAGACCCCGAAGCCCGCCCAGACGAACAGGGTGCGAATCAGGACCGCGTGCTGGGCCGACATCTCACAACTCCCGGCGGGGACAGCGCCAAGATATGGAGACTCTTCACTCCCGGTCTCGCTTCATCCGCTCGAGCTCCTCCCTCGTGATCTCCCCTCCGCGTAGTGCTTCTTGAGAACGTCGAGGGCCGATTCCGGCGCTCCGCCTCCGGTCCCCCTCGAAAGGAGCCACCGGGCGGCCGCGACGCCGCCTCGGCCAGGCGGTTTTCGCCATACCGCGTCAGGCGCGCGCGGGCTTGGTGGCGGGCCGGGTGTCGAGGGCGGCGCTCGCATCTTCCGCCGAGAGTGTGTGCCCGGCATCGTGCGGTTTAGTCATGGGGTTCGCCTTGAGCGGGATTATCCGGCGAGGGTTTGCCGGCCGAAGCCCTCTCCGCCGTCGGTGAGTTGAATTCCAGCATGAAAATCTGCCAGAAGGCGATGAACAGCACTGCAATCAGCGGGCCTATGACAAAGCCGTTCATGCCGAACAGCACAAACCCACCCAGGGTGGACAGCAGCACGATGAAATCCGGCAGTTTGGTGTCCCGTCCCACCAGAATGGGACGCAGCACATTATCCACCAGCCCGATGACACCCGCGCCGAACACCACCAGCACCAGCCCCTGTTTCCATTCACCGATGGCGAACAGATAAATCGCCACCGGTGCCCAGATCAGGCCGGCGCCCACCACGGGAATCAGCGACAGCAGGGTCATCACCACCCCCCACAGCAGCGCGCCCGGAATATCCAGAATCCAGAAAATGAGTCCCCCCAGGGTGCCCTGCGCGGCGGCCACCACCAGACTGCCCTTCACCGTGGCCCGGGTGACTTCCGCGAACTTGCCAAACAGCATGCGCTCCCGCGCATCTCCCAGCGGTAGGGCGCGGATCATCAGGGTGATCAGCCGGGTGCCATCGCGCAACAGGAAAAACGCCAGGTACAGCATCAGCCCCAGGCTGACGAAAAACTGCACCATGTTCTGGCCGATCTGCACCGCATTCTGGGCCAGAAAACGGCTGGCGGAAATGGCCGTGCCGGACAACTGCTCCTTCAGCGTGGCCGGATCAATCTGCAAGCGCTCCAGCAACAACTGAAACGCAGGGAAGCCCTGACGAATGCGATCCACATACTGCGCCGGATTGATATCGCCGTTCTGGATGCGCTGGTAAAGATCCGCGCCCTCCTTAAAAAAGGAACTGATCATGAACAACGCAGGCACCACACCCACCAGCACGCACACAGACAAGGTTGCCAGCGCCGCCAGGTTGGGGCGGTTCCAGTGACGCAGCAGGCGCAGCTGCAGGGGATGAAACAGAACACCGATCACGCAGGCCCAGAAAATGGCACTGAAAAATGGCTTGAGCAGAAACACGAACAGCAGGCTGACCAGCGCCAGCAACAGCAGAAAACTGGCCTGCTCCATTCGCGTGTTGTCATGGGTGGGCAGGCCGCCGCCCGGCGCCGGGGTGGGATGTGCGTCGGGTTGAACCGGCGGTGTGTCCGCGTTGTCAGTCATGTGCTTTTTATCTCGTTGTTGTTGAGTAGATCGGTAAGGCGCATGCCACACCGTCCGGGTTTGATGCCGTCATGGCTAGATAGTTTAGCGCGTTCGGGGGAGGGGGAAGAAGAATTCCGGCACCAGGAGCGCGAAGCAACGACGGGGGACCGATCAGGCCCATCTCCGAGATCGACGTTGCCGCCCCGGAGGACACCGGGGAGCCGCAGCCGGCCGAAGAGACCAAGAAGCACGCAGAGTGAAATCAATCCGAAAGGAGGAATCCGTGTAAAGAGTGAAGCTCGGCCCAAAGCCCTTCCTGCTCCCCCAGCCTGCGGTGCCGCCAGAAAACGAAACCCGGCGCCCGGTCGGCGCGATACCGATCCACTCCCCCCGATGCGTCCCGGTGGACACGATGCAGGACGTGCCCACTCCCCCTCGCCGGTGCTCACGATCCGCGACACAAGAAGTACGGGGTCGACGGGCTCATCGGGACGCCGAGAGGACAGAGGGGGACCCTTGAGCGGAGGCGGTGGAGAGCACTTTGCGTGATGAATTGAAGGGGAGGGGAAGGGGGGCGGCGGGTTCCAGGGCCTCCGAAGGTGGCCCCAAGAAACACGAAGGCCGCCCCCAGGGCGGCCGTGCTCTATCTCCTGACGGTTACAATTTCGGTTACATTCGCCCCTGTCAGGAGCCGTAAGTGCTGGAGGCGCCACCCGGATTCGAACCGGGGATAGAGGTTTTGCAGACCTCTGCCTTACCACTTGGCGATGGCGCCTCGAAGGTCCCGTAAGCTACTCGGACGCCGGCGCCGTTGTCAAGTTCTGCGTCGACAGTTTGTTGGCAGTTCTGCGTTGCCAGGTGTTAGCATCGCCAGGCTCCGGGTCGCCAGGCTCCGGGTCGGCGAGCGCGCCCGGTCGTTTGCCGGAAGAGCCGAAGGAGATCGGGCGAGAACCCGACGGACACCTGGCCCGGCCACGTCTCCCCGACCATCCCGGTGCTCGCTCGGACCGATCGCGTCCGTTCGTTGACTTCGCCGAAAGCGTTCCCCTATAATCCGCGGCGTTTGCCGTCCCTGAAGCCTTTTTTGCCCCCGGGTGAGGAGGAAAGACCGTGGCCGAGAACGTCACCAGATTCCAGCAGTCGCTCCTCGACAAGAGCTCCCTGAGTGTCACCTGGGAGCTCGTGCCTGGGCGCGGGTCCTTCGAGAAAGCACAGGAGGTGGTGATATCTTCGGCTGAGGAGGCCGTAAAGGGCGGAAAGGTCCACGCCCTCACTATCACCGACAATCCCGGGGGGAACCCGGCGATCTCCGCCGAGATGCTCGGCGCCGAGATCCTCCGGCTGGGCATCGAGCCCCTGGTCCACTTCACCTGCAAGGACAAGAACCGCAACCAGCTCGAGGGCCTCCTGTACGGCATGGATCGGGCCAATGTCCGAAACCTCCTCATCATGACGGGGGACTACACCTACAGCGGGTACATGGGACGCTCGAAGCCGGTGTTCGACCTCGATCCCACGATGCTTCTCCGCATGATCACGGACCTGAACAAGGGCCTCGAGGTCCCCACGTTCAAGGGGACCACGACCCTTGCGCCCACCCGCTTTTTCTCCGGCGCCGCCGTCAGCCCTTTCAAGGCGGTCGAGTCGGAGCAGATGGGCCAGTACTACAAGCTCAAGAAGAAGCTCGAGGCCGGGGCGCAGTTCATCGTCACCCAGTTGGGGTACGACGTCCGGAAGATCCACGAGGCGTTGATCATGGTGAAACACCTGGGCTTCGGGCACGTGCCGGTGGTCGGCAACATCTATCTGCTCCCGCTGGGTGCGGCCCGGCTCATGAACCGCAACGGCTTGCCCGGGTGCGTGGTGACCAACGAGCTGGTGGCGGCGATTGCGAAGGAGGCCGAGGCCGACGACAAGGGCAAGGCCAAGCGGCTGGAGCGGGCGGCCAAGATGTATGCCATGATGAAGGGCATGGGCTTTGCCGGCGTGCACATCGGCGGCCACGGCATGAAGTACGAGGAGGTCGAGCAAATCCTGGCCCGCGGGGAGGAGTTGGCCCCCAACTGGCCTGATCTGGTCCGGGAGTTCGACTTCCCCCAGCCCAACGGCTGGTACTACTTCGAGAAGGATTCCAAGACCGGGCTCAACACCGAGACCCCGGTGGACCGCTCCAAGGACGTGCCGACGGCCTCCATCGGGTACAAGACCTTCAAGATGCTCCACGGCGTCATGTTCGAGGAGAAGGGGTTTCTGTTCAAGCCGATGCAGTCCCTCGCCAAGGCAGTGGACGGGTCGGCCCTGGAGCACGCCTTCACCCGGATCGAGCACTTCATGAAGGTGATGACCAACGAGTGCCTGCACTGCGGCGACTGCGGCCTGTTCGACATCGCCTACCTCTGCCCCACCAGCCAGTGCCCCAAGGGCCAGCGCAACGGCCCCTGCGGCGGGAGCTTCGAGGGGTGGTGCGAGGTGTACCCGAAAGAGAAGGAGTGCATCTACGTGCGGGCCTACCCCCGGCTCAAGAGCCACGGGGCCGAGGATACCCTGGGCGCCTACCACGTGCCGCCGGTGAACTACGACCTGCTGTGGACCTCTTCCTGGCTCAACTTCTACCTCGGCCGCGACCACTCGGCGAAGCGGCTCGGAATCAAACCCCCGGTCAAGAAGTAGAGCAGCTACGCCCACCCTGCACGAGAAGGGAGGCCCCAGGGCCTCCCTTCTCTGTCCTCAGGCCCGGAGCCTCCCGATGACAGCTCTCGACCGGATCTCCGTCGTGCTGGTGGACCCCCTGTACGGGGGGAACCTGGGGAGCGTGGCCCGGGTGATGGCGAACTTCGGCCTCACTCGGCTGATCCTGGTGAACCCGGCGCCGGGGATCCTGGATGACCCGGCGCTCGCTCCCATGGCCCGGACGGCGGTGGACCTGGCGAGGAGCGCCGCGGTCGCGAGGACCCTGGGGGAAGCCCTGGACGGGGT
>CAZYJP010000068.1:0-8798 GCA_964647795.1 uncultured Thermodesulfobacteriota bacterium | reverse complement strand
GACCTTCGAGTCCTCACTCGAGCCCCTTCGGCGGCGGCGGCAAGGCTCGCCGGCCCCAAGGCCTCAGCTCCCGGCGGCTCCCCGGCGGGCCCTCCGAGGGGCTCCACGGCCCCGTCCGGCGCCACTTTTCTGGCCATAGGTGCGGAACCTCTCGACGATGCGGTCCATCTCGGCGTCCGCCAGGATGACCGGCTCGCCCGCCGCCTTTGCCTGGAGGTAGACCCGGGCCACCCACTCGATCTCCTCGGCCACCGCAAAGGCCTGGGGCAGATTCGCCCCCACCGCCGCCAGGCCGTGGTTGGCGAGAAGCACCGCGTTGTGGCCTCCCAGGGCATCGACGGCGCTCCGGGCCAGTTCCGGGGTGCCGAAGGTGGCATAGGGTGCCAGGGGAACCTTCCTCCCCGCGAAACCCACCAGGTAGTGCACGGCGGGCAGTTCCCAGCCCAGGCACGCCACGGTCGTCGCCCACGGCGAGTGCGTGTGCACCACCGCGTTCACGTCGGGCCGAGTGCGGTAGAAGGCCAGGTGGAAGGCGAGCTCCGAGGTGGGCTCGAGACAGCCCTCCCGCGGCCGGCCCTCCGGGTCCACCAGCACCACGTCCCCCGGCCTCATCTCCGGGTACTCCACCCCGCTGGGGGTCACCGCGATCAGATCGGCCTCACGGTGAAACACGCTCAGGTTTCCGCCCGAACCGGTGGTGAGGCCGGCGGAGAGGAGGCGAAGCCCGAACCGGACGATCTGGGAGCGCTCGTTCCGCAACCTCATGGGGCCTCTCCCGGGGGGGCTTGGTGATGGTTCGCGTGATGGCGCCGTTCGGCGGGGCAGGTTGCCCCCTGAACGTGAGGATACCTGCCCGGACCCGCCTCAGCCAAGCCGGGGAATCCCGTCGCGGGGGGGACGGGCCCGGAAACGCCTTTGGAACCGGGTGCCTCTCCGCCGGCACTCGGCTTTCGGACGGGTGCGGTTCAAGCGGCGGTCGCGTCGTCCTTCACCGCAAAGAGGTGAACGTCGCGCTGCGGAAAGGGGATGCAGATGCCCTCGGCGTCGAAGCGCTCCTTGATGGTCTGGTTGAGGTCGAAGAGAGTGGGCCAGTAGTCGTCGGATTTCACCCAAGGGCGTACCACGAAGTCGATGCTGCTCTCGCCGAGCTGCAGCACGCCGATGGTCGGCGAGGGGTCGGCGAGGACGCGCGTGTCCCTGGCCAAGAGATCCTGGAGTACGCTCTTGACCTTGTTGAGATCGTCGCCGTAGCTGACTCCCACCACCAGGTCGACGCGCCGGGTGGCCTTGGCCGAGAAGTTGGTGATGTTGCCGTTGGTGATCTGGTTGTTGGGGACGATGATCTGCTTGTTGTCGGGGGTGCGCATCGTGGTCGTGAAGATCTCGATGTCCTCTACGATGCCCATCGTGCCGGCGGCCTCGATGAAGTCGCCGACCTTGAAGGGCTTGAAGATGATCATCAAAATGCCCGCGGCAAAGTTGGCCAGCGACCCCTGCAACGCTAGGCCGACCGCCAGCCCGGCGGCGCCGAGGATCGCGATGAAGGACGTGGTCTGGACGCCGAGCTGGTTGAGGGTGGCGATGATCACCATCACCATGAGCAGGGCGTAGGTGAGGTTGACGGCGAAGGACACGAGGGTCTCTTCCACCTTGGCGCGCCGCAGGGCGGCACGCAGGGAGTTGCGGAGCACCCGCGCCACGATCCGGCCGATCGCGAAGATCGCGACCGCCATAACCGCCTTCAGGCCCCAGAACTGAACCGCTTCCATCAGCTTGTCCGCAGAGAATTCCATCCCGCCTCCTCCAGGTTGTTTGGGAACGACCGTCCTGCCGCGGGCACACCGGCCGGCAGGGGCTGCCCGAGAAGCCGACCCTGCGGAAAGCCTCGGTGCCGCTCGCGTCCATGTGCAGCCCGCGGCCCCGAGGGAACCGTCCCAGGATCCGACCGGGTGGCGCGGACCAGGGAGTTTCGAGTGATCGGCCCCGTCGGCAAGGGGTGCGGCAGGCGTTGAAACCCGGGGCGCCGGTGCTGCGGTCCCTGCCGCGGCGAACCTAACACGGGACGGCTGGGGGGCAAAGGCTAGAAATCCTTGAGGACTTGAAATCTTGGACCGCGGTTCAAGTTCCGGGGCGGCCGGAGGGGAGACCCCCGCCCCCGAGGTGCGGGTGATCCGCGGGGCCCAGAAAGTCCGCCCACAAATCCGCTTGACCCGCTCGATTGCCAGTGCTACCCAGAGTGCCTGGAGCAGCGAGCGGGGAACGCCCATCCTTGGGGAGGTGCTTCGGCTCTCACCCGGCCGGGGCGTTCGAGAGACGTCCCCTCTTATTCTAGCCCTCACCCAGCGGATGCCGATGGACCACGCAGATTACCACGAATGGCTTCAGGACCACTGCCCCGAGAAGTTGGTCAGCGCGGACGAGGTGATGGACCGAATCCGGCGGGGGAGTCGGGTCTTCCTGGGTACCGGCTGCGGCGAGCCCCAGCACCTGATCCGCACGATGGCCCGTTCAGCGAGCCTGCACGACATCCTGCTCTACCAGATGCTCTCCTCGACCCTTGCCGAGTTCGTCGACGACGAGCGCTTCACCCGGAACTTCTTCCTCAAGCTCTTCTTCGTCAGCGGCGCCATGCGCAAAGCGGCCTTCGAGGGCAAAATCGACTACCTGCCGGCCTACCTCTCCCAGATCCCGAGACTGTTCAAGAGCCAGCAGATCGGCCTGGACGCGGCCCTCATCCAAGTGAGCCCGCCGGACCGTTTCGGTTACTGCAGCCTAGGGGTCTCGGTCGACGTCACCAAGTCTGCCATGGAGAGCGCCCCGTTCGTGGCGGCGCAAGTCAACCCCCGGATGCCCCGAACGTGGGGAGACAGCGTGGTGCACGTGGACGACCTGGATTGCCTGGTGCTCCATGACGAGCCCCTCGTCACCTCGGTTCCCCCGGAACAGGATCCCGAGGTCCTGAATCGGATCGGGCATTACGTCTCCCGGCTGGTGGAGGACGGGGCGACCATCCAGATCGGCTTCGGGCGCCTGCCTTACGCGGTATTGGGCCACCTGGACCAGAAAAAGGACCTCGGAGTCCACACCCAGCTGATCACGGACGCCTTCCTCCCCCTCATCAGGAAGAACGTCATCACGAACCGGAAGAAGACGCTCCTTCCCGGCAAGTGCGTCGCGTCGCTCTGCATGGGCACGGAAGAGCTCTACCGCTTCGTGGACGACAACCCGTTGTTCGACTTCCGTCCTTCTGATTTCGTGAACGACCCGACGATGATCGCGCGCAACGACCGGATGGTCTCGATCAGCTCTGCCCTGGAAGTGGACCTGACCGGCCAGGTGTGCATGGACTCGGTTGGATACATGTTCTACAGCGGCATCGGGGACCAGGTGGACTTCCTGCGCGGGAGTGCCATGTCCAAGGGGGGGTTCTCGATCATCGCCCTGCCCTCCACGGCCAAGGGCGGGACCGTGTCGCGAATCGTGTCCCACCTGAGCGAGGGCGCCGGCGTGGCAACCACCCGGGGCGACGTGAACTTCGTGGTCACCGAGTACGGGATCGCCGCACTGCAGGGGAAGAGCATCTACCAGCGGGTCATGGAGCTGGCCCAGATCGCCCACCCGAAGTTCCGAGAAGATCTGATTCGCGTCGCCCGGATCCGTCATTACATCTTCGCCGACCAGTTGCCTCCTTCGACACAGGACCTCCTGTTTCTGGAGGGCTACAGGAGCACCCTGCACCTGCGCAACGGCACAGCCGTAGAGTTTCGCCCCCTCCTGCCGTCCGACGAATTCGCCTATCGCAGCTTCTTCTACTCACTGCAGGCGAAGACCATCTACAACCGCTTCTTCTACAAGATCACTTTGTTCACCCACAATCAAGCCCAAGAACAGTGGGCCAATCTTGACTATCGGAAGAATTTGTCGCTCATTGGCATGGCGCAGGTGGGCGGGCACCAAGAGATCGTGGCGATCGGGAGCTATGCGCTGGGAGATGACGATCGTGCCGACGTGGCTTTTGTCGTGCGCGAAGACTTCCAGAACCAGGGTCTTGCCAGTTATCTACTGCAGCGGCTGCGCACCATCGCGGAGCAAAACGGCATCCGGGGGTTCACGGCGAACGTGCTCCACGAGAACAAATCCATGATCCACGTCTTCCAGAAACACTACCCGAATGCCCGGATCAGCTGGGAAGACAGGCCGGACATCCTCATCGAGATGGATTTCGAGGAGCCCGCCTCGTCCCCGGCCGGGGCGGGCCGCCCATCCCGCGCCAACCCCATGGAATGATCGCGGGTTCTCGCGGCATGGCAGACGGGCTCCCAGACCCCGGCTGCCGCCGGGTGGCGGATCGCAGCTCGGACGACGTCTGGTGTCCTTGACGCGTGCTTCCCGTATCGTCATCATCCGTGGCCGAGGGTCTCTCCCCGGGGATACATGAGAGCTTGAACCGTTCGAGAAGGAGGAACGCCATGGTGGCCAGGATCGACAAGATCCTCTTCGCGACAGACCTGACCGAGAACTCCCGCCACTCATTCCGCTACGCTGCCGGCGAGGCACTCCGGCACGGCGCGAGCCTGGTCCTGATTCACGTCATCGAAAAGGTCTCTGGCGAAGCCGAGCGGCTGATCGCGAACCTGCTCGGCGAGGAAAAGTGGCGCGAGATGCAGGACGCGCATCAGCGAACGGCGCGGGATGTCATCATCGGGAAAAAGACGGACTACGAGATGCTGCGCCGCGCACTCGCCGAGTTCTGTGCCATAGCCGCCGAGGGAGATTCCGGGTGCTCGTTCGACACGCACGAGATCATCGTGAAGCGGGGGAACGTGGCCGAGCAGATCCTCAAGGTGGCGCGCGAGAAGCAGTGCGGTCTCATCGTGATCGGATCGCACAAGGGCCTGCTTGGCAAGACCGCCGTCGGCAGCGTCGCCAAGAGCGTGCTGCACGAGAGTCCGGTTCCGGTGCTGGTCGTCCCCCCGCCCCCCGACGCCTGACGCGGCACGGTTGGACAAGTACCCTTCCTGGAGAATTCCATCGAAAAAGACGCTTGCACGAGCTGGGGTGCTGTGCTAGCCTCCCCGCTTCTTCATTGGGGAGCCTGACTCCCCGACGGCTCCGCTGCCCCGGCCGAGTTGGGCATGAGCTGACGAGAGGGTCTCGCCGCATCGGCCCCGTCGTACGCTGCAGACGCACCCTTGGTGCCGTGGTCCCTGAGAGCCCGGGATGGACGTGCCCGAGAGCCTCATCTCGGGAAGAGCGCCCCTGTTGTTGTCGCAAACCGTTTGGGAATGCGAGGAGAGTGTCGATGCCCACGATCAACCAGCTCGTCCGCAAGGGTCGGGAGGCGGTCCGCAAGAAGACCAAGTCCCCTGCCATGGAGGGCTGCCCCCAGCGCCGGGGCGTGTGCACCCGCGTCTACACCACGACGCCCAAGAAGCCCAACTCCGCCCTCCGAAAGGTGGCCCGCGTGCGGCTCACCACCGGCAAGGAGGTGACGGTCTACATCCCCGGAGAGGGGCACAACCTCCAGGAGCACTCGGTGGTCCTGGTCAGGGGCGGTCGCGTGAAGGATCTCCCGGGCGTACGATACCACATCGTCCGCGGGACCCTGGACTCGGTCGGGGTCCAGAACCGCCGGCAGGCCCGCTCCAAGTACGGCGCCAAGAAGCCCAAGTAGTCACGTAGGAGTCAGAGCCATGGCTTTTCGCAAGAAGGAGCCCCGTGTTGCGCGCCCAGCGCCCGTTAGGGCCCGAAGGTTCCGGAAGGTCGCAGACCCCCGGCACGGCGACGAGATCCTGGGAAAGCTCATCAACAAGGTCATGTGGGACGGCAAGAAGAGCACGGCCGAGACCATCGTCTATGGCGCCCTGGAACTGGTGGAGACCAAGTCCAGCCAGGCGGGCCTGGAGGTGTTCCACACGGCCCTGGAGAACATCAAGCCGCTCCTCGAGGTGAAGTCTCGCCGGGTGGGCGGGTCCACGTACCAGGTGCCCATCGAGGTGAGCCCGAAGCGCCGCCTCTCCTTGGGAATCCGCTGGTTGGTGGAGTACGCGCGGGGTCGGGGGGAGAAGACCATGAGGGAGAAGCTGGCGGGGGAAATCCTCGATGCCCACCAGAATCGCGGTGGTGCCGTCAAGAAGAGGGAGGACACCCTGCGCATGGCGGAAGCCAACAAGGCGTTCGCCCATTTCCGTTGGTAGTGGGGACCGCCCTCGCTTCGTCCCCCGAGAGATCGGTGCCCAGGACCACCCCCGTCGAGAGGTGCCGCAACATCGGGATTGCCGCCCACATCGACGCCGGCAAGACCACCACGACGGAACGGGTGCTCTACTATACAGGTGTCAGCCAGCGACTCGGAGAGGTCCATGAGGGCACCACCGTCATGGACTGGATGGAGCAGGAGCAGGAACGCGGCATCACGATCACCGCCGCGGCGAGCACCTGCTTCTGGCGGGGGCACCGGATCAACATCATCGATACTCCAGGGCACGTCGACTTTACCATCGAGGTGGAGCGAAGCCTGAGGGTGCTCGACGGCGCAGTGGCGGTGTTCTGCGCCGTCGAGGGAGTAGAGCCGCAGTCGGAGGCGGTGTGGCGCCAGGCGGACAAGTATCGGGTGCCGCGGATCGCCTTCGTCAACAAGATGGACCGGGTGGGAGCCGACTTCCCGCGGGTGCTCGAGATGATGCGGGAGCGCCTGGGGGCTCGCCCCCTGGCGGTTCAGATTCCCTTCGGGCTCGAGGAAGGGTTCCGGGGGGTGATCGACCTGGTGAGCCTCACCACCACCGTGTGGGACGAGGAGAGCCTGGGTTGCCGGTTCGAGGAGGGGCCCATCCCCGAGCTCTGGCGCCCGGAGGCCGAGTCTGCCCGGGAGCGCCTTCTGGGGGAACTGGCGGAGGTAGACGACTCGTTCCTCGAGCGGTACCTGGCCCCGGAAGGACCCACGGAAGAGGACATCCGGGGAGGGCTGAGGAGGGCCACGTTGGGGCTCCGGGGCGTGCCGGTCCTCTGCGGGTCGGCCTTCCGCAACAAGGGGATCCAGCCGCTCCTGGACGCGGTGGTCCAGTACCTGCCGAGCCCGCTGGACCTGCCGCCCTTCGAGGGCTACGACCTGGCAGGCGCACGGCGGGTACTGCGGAGGCCGGACGACGCTGAGCCCTTCGCGGCCCTGGCCTTCAAGGTGATGACGGACCCCTATGTGGGGCAGATCACCTTTCTTCGGGTGTACTCGGGAACGGCCCAGGCCGGATCGTACGTGCTGAACCCGAAGACCCTGAAGAAGGAGCGTATCGCCCGCCTCCTCGAGATGCACGCCAACGAGAGGAGGGAGGTCGAGGCCGTCGGGACGGGCGATATCGCCGCCGCTGTCGGGCTCAAGAACACGGTGACCGGGGACACCTTGTGCGACCCTCGGGACCCCGTGGTCCTGGAGGCGATGGAGTTCCCGTCCCCGGTCCTCTCTGTGGCGGTGGAACCCAGGACAGAGGCGGACCACGACAAGCTCGCGGTGAGCTTGGCCAGGATCGCGTCCGAGGACCCCTCGTTTCGGGTTCGGGTAGACGAAGAGACCGGGCAGACGATCCTCTCCGGGATGGGCGAACTCCACCTGGAGGTCATCGTGGACCGGCTCCTGCGGGAGTTTCACGTCGAGGCGGCCGTCGGCAGGCCCACGGTTGCTTACCGTGAGACCGTCTCGAGGGCTGCAGAGGCGGAAGGGCGCTTCGTCCGGCAGACCGGCGGCCGAGGCCAGTACGGGCACGTGGTGCTTCGGGTAGAACCCGTCGACCCCTCGGAGCCCCCGCTCTTCGGCAGTGAGGTTCAGGGCGAGACGGTTCCCCGGGAGTACATACCGGCGGTCGCGAAGGGTGTGGCGGAGGCACGGGACAGGGGGGTCTTGGCGGGATACCCGGTGGTGGGCGTCCGGGCCACGCTCCTCGGGGGGTCGCACCACGAAGCGGACAGCTCCGAGATGGCCTTCAAGATCGCCGCTTCCCAGGCCTTTCAGGAAGCGGCGCGGAAGGCCGGACCGAAGCTCCTGGAGCCGATCATGGAGGCGGAGATCCTGACCCCGGAGGCTTTCTTGGGGGAAGTCATCGCCGATCTCAGGGCCCGGGGGGCGAAGGTGCAGAGCCTGGACCAGAGGGCCGGTGCCCGTGTGGTGAAGGCGGCAGTCCCCTTGGCGAAGATGTTCGGGTACGCCACGGATCTGCGGTCCAGAACCCAGGGCCGGGCCAGCTTCACGATGCACTTCGCGCGGTACCAGGAGACCTCCGGGGCCTCGGCCGAATAGGGGGCGGGGCGAGACCCGGTGAGGGCCGCCAGAAGAAGTCGATTGAACCGGTGAAGGGTGCGTGTTAGCATCCCGGGCCTTCGTCCCGGGGGGGGGCGACCCGCCGCCGATCCGACAGAGGAGTGGAACGATGGCCAAGGAAACCTTCAAGCGAACCAAGCCGCACGTGAACGTGGGGACGATCGGGCACGTGGATCACGGGAAGACGACGCTGACGGCAGCGATCACGAAGGTGCTGTCGCACAAGGGGTATGCGAAGTTCACGGCGTTCGACGAGATCGACAAGGCGCCGGAGGAGCGGGAGCGGGGCATCACGATCGCGACGGCGCACGTGGAGTACGAGACGGACAAGCGCCATTACGCGCACGTGGACTGTCCGGGCCACGCCGACTACGTGAAGAACATGATCACGGGCGCGGCGCAGATGGACGGGGCGATCCTGGTGGTGAGCGCGGCGGACGGGCCGATGCCGCAGACGCGGGAGCACGTGCTGCTGGCGCGGCAGGTGAAC
>CAZYJP010000067.1:0-8908 GCA_964647795.1 uncultured Thermodesulfobacteriota bacterium | reverse complement strand
CACCGGACCCCTCGCCGCGGGTCACCCCGGCGGAACCGGATGCGCGCCGCGCATCTCGAAGTAGGGGCGTCAGCCCGTGAACTGGGCGTGGCGGACCTTCTCGGCAAATTGCTTCAACAGCCGGAAGGCCTCTTCGGAGTTTCGGTCAGACAGGCAGCGCTCCAGTGCGATCACTTCCTCAGTGTCCAGTCGGACGGTCACTTCCTTCTTCATCGTTGGCTCCCTCCGGGTTGACCTTGACGCCGTGCCGTTTTACAGTTTCGCGAGCGATACGAAATCAGTGCAACATTCCGGAGACCCTCATGGAGACCACGGTATCCTCCAAGTACCAGGTAGTCATTCCCCGGCTGGTCCGTGAGGCCGCCGGGCTTCGCCCCAGGCAGAAGCTCCAGGTCTTCGAGAAAGGGGGCATCGTGTATTTGGTGCCCGTGCCCTCCCTGGAGGATCTGCGCGGCATCGCGAAGGGAATCGACGTCCGCGGCTTCCGTGAGAAGACCGAGCGGCTCCTCACCCCAGCATCTTCACGATCTCCTCGACCTTGAGCACCTTGCCCGAAGACTTGATCTGGCCGTCGACGGCGAGCGCCGGGGTGATCATCACGCCCCGCTTCATGATCTCGGCGAGGTCCTCGACCTTGCTCACTTCGGCGTTCGCCCCCGTCTGGGCCACGGCCGCTAAGGCGGCGTCGTAGAGTTTGTGGCACTTCGTGCAGCCGGTGCCGAGGATTTCGATCTTCATGGGTGGACCTCCTGGAGACGGTTGGTTGTTGCGGATGGTTCGTTGCCCGTTTGGCGACCGCGCCCTACCTGGGTTTGCGGTCTCATCCGCCTGGCAGGCGGCTCAGGCGATATCGGCGGCCCTGCGGGCGGCCTGGCGGATGAGCTCGGCGGGGATTGCCTCGTGGGTCTCGGTCCCGCTCTCCACGGTGCGGCACGAGGTCTCCACACCCAGGAGCTCGGTGCAGGAGCAACAGGAGCTCTCCCCGGCCCTGGCCTCGGGGAGCAGATCCTCCAGCAGAGCTCCGTTGAACCGGAGCTGGTTCGACTCGGGAATGCGGTCCTCACCGAGCTTCGTCTCGAAGAAGGAGACGGCAACGCCCTGGTCGGCAAGCTCCGCCTTCAAGGCAGCCACCACCTCGCGGACGGCCTCACCCGTGTCCGAGCAGCGGTCACAGGTGCGGCCTTGGCTTTCCAGGTGACGCCACTCGATGATGAGCTTCTTCATGGTGCGCCCTTTCGCGATTGGTTCCTCTGTCGCTCACACCCCGTTCCACAGGATGAACACGCCCACCAGGGCGATGAGCGCCCCGGCGAGGCGCTTGAACACCAAGTTGGCCCTTCCGAAGCCTCGGGACTGAATCAGGTGCTTGGCGACACCCATGGAGGTGCCGGCCACCACGATGAGCGCGCAGTGGCCCACGGCATAGGTCCACAGGAGCGCCAGGCCGTAAGGCAGGTTCCCCTGGGAGGCGATGTAGGCGAGCACCACCACCAGGATTGGGGCGGCGCAGGGCGCCGAGACGAGACCGAAGAGGAGCCCAAGGGTAAAGGCTCCGAGAGCCCCGGCGTGCTTGGGCTTGTAGCGGGCCAGGCCCTCGGGCACGGAGAAGGTCCACAGGTCCCACAGGTGGGCGGCCATGGCCAGGCATACGGCGGCGATGATCCACGGCCAGAAGCCGCCCACGTCTCCGAAGAGACGGCCCACGGACACCGCGATCACCCCCATGGCCGTGACGCTCACCGCGAGCCCGAACACGAACACCAGGGAGAACCCGAAGGACCTGCGCCACCCGCTGATCCCGTCGTACCCCCCGACGAAGCCGATCACCAGGGGGATCATGGCCAGGACGCAGGGATTGGAGGCGGTGAGCGCCCCCCCTGCGAAAACGGCCGCAAACGCCATCCAGGGGTTGGTCTGGATGCTGAGCTGGGCGTTGGCGAGGAGCGCTTCGAGACCGGCCATGTCAGACTCCCGGCAGGGTCAGGTGGGGGAAGAGGCTGCCGAAGATCATCCCGGCCACCGTGGAGAGGAGCACCACGTACGCGACGAACACCGCGGTCTTTCGGGTCCCCAGGACGCTTCGGATGACGAGCATGTTCGGCAGGGAGAGTGCCGGGCCCGCCAGCAGGAGCGCCAGGGCCGGGCCGCTTCCCATGCCGCTTCCAAGGAGACCCTGGAGGATCGGCACCTCGGTGAGGGTGGCGAAATACATGAGCGCCCCGGCAACCGACGCGAAGAGGTTGGCCCCCAGGGAGTTGCCCCCCACGAGCTTCGCCACCCACGCGCTGGGGATGAGGCCGGCGTCGCTGCCGGGCATGCCGAGGAGGAAGCCCGCGATGAGGACCCCTGCCAGCAACAAGGGCAGGATCTGCTTCGCGAAGCCCCAGCTAGCCTCCACCCACTCGGCCCGCTCGTCCCGGGAGAACCACGCCCAGGCCATCGCGAGGGTTGCGAAGAGACCCGCGCCGGAGAGGTACCACTTGAGGTCGAAGACCGCCATGGCCCAGCCGACGGGCTGGCGCGGCTCGCCCCAGGCACCGAAGACGAGAACCGCCACCATGGCGAGCATGTAGACCGCGTTCTTCCACAGGGGCCGGACCGGCTCCTCTTCGGGAAGGGCCGCGAAGCCGGCCTGGCGCTCGGCCTCGGAACGGCGGAAGGTGAACGCCATGAGGAGCCCCACCGCGACGGCGAAGACCACGGCCCCCACGGCCCGGGCGATGCCGAGCTGCGGGCCCAGGACCTTGGCGGTCATCACGATGGCCAGCACGTTGATCGCCGGCCCCGAGTAGAGGAAGGCGGCTGCCGGCCCGATGCCTGCCCCCCGGTTGTAGATGCCGGCGAACAGGGGGAGCACGGTGCATGAGCACACGGCCAGCACCCCGCCCGAGACCGAGGCCACCGAGTAGGCAACCGCCCGCCGGGCCCCGGCGCCCAGGTATCGGAGGACTGCCCCCTGGCTCACGAAGACCGCGATCGCCCCGGCGATAAAGAACGCCGGCACGAGGCAGGTGAGCACGTGGGCCCGGGCGTAGTCCTGGAGCATCCGGAAGGACTCCAGGAGCGCCCCCTGGACCCTCGCGTGCTCCACGGGCACGTAGTACGCGGCCAGAAAGACGCCCACGATCAGGAGCAGCTTGTCTCGTTCCTTCACGGATTCGTCCCGTTCTGTCGTCGGCGGTGCGCGCCCGGACAAGGGGTCACGGCCGGCCCCGGCTCACGTCGAGAGCCTTCCGGTCGGCGAGGTCCAGGGGCTTGGCCACCCGCTCCTTCAGGAACTCGAGGGCGGCCCCCCCGTCCCGATCGACCAGGATGAGCCGGAGCTCGGCGACGTCCTGCTCTGTCAGGGTGACGACCCGATTCACGGTGTGCCCTCCTTTCCGCCCCCTCGGGAGACCCCCATGCGGGCGAGGACTTCCTCGACCTGCTCCAGTGGGAAGTACCCCTCGTGGCGGAAGAACTCGGTCCCGTCCGGGAGCAGGAACACCTGGGTCGGGATCAGGCGGATGCGGTGCTCGCGGGCGGGTGAGGGATCCTTTCGGACGTCGTGATAGACCACCTCCACGCGGTCGCCGTAGTCCCGGGTCACGGCCTCCAGGACCGGCTTCATCGCCTCGCACGGCATGCACCCCGCGCTGCCGAGCTCCAGGAAAGCGACCCTCTCTCCCGGGGCCAAAGGCTCCGGGGCAGGCGCGGGCAGGGCGGTCCCGGAACCCGGGAGGGCCCGTCCCTGTGCCCAGAGGGCGCCATACTGGGTCACGCCGAGAAAACCCACCGCGCCCAGGAGGACCACAAACGCTGCTGGGACAAGGAGCCCTTTCACGGCTGTCCTCCCCGCTTCTTCTCGTGAGCCTCCCAGGCCCTGTAGAAGTCCGCCCCGGTGAAGAAGGAGTCGAACCGGGCCACGGTCCGGCCGTCCTCGTCCTTGAGGACGACCACCGGCACGGTGAACACGCGGTACGCCCGCCCGGCGGCCGGCGTCTCGGCCAGGTCGATCTTCTCGAGCTGGAAGCCGTAGGGGTTGTCCGCGATGAAGTTCAAGACCTCCTGCTCGCCCACCACGCTGACGTTCAGCACGCACTCGCACTCGTCGCTCTTGGTGAGGAACACCAGGGTGGGGGCGGTCCCCGCGTGAGCAGCGGCCGATAGGGACATGGCCGCGGCGAGAAACAAACCCCTGCGCTTCCATGTTGAAACCCATTGGGACATAGTCCAAGCGCTCCAATTTATAACAGGAAGGTTATATTCTTGAGCGTGGCGAAACAGGTTCATCCCACCTCCCGAAGCAGCCCCCGGCTCTCCCGCCGGACCATCTCGTCGGCGAGCTCGAGGATCTCGTAGACCCGGGTGTCCACCACCCAGTAGAAGGTCATCGTGCCTTCCTGTCGGGAGCCGAGGATCCCGGCCTTCTTGAGAACGGCAAGGTGTTTCGAGGTGTTGGGCTGAGTGCCGTCGAGCTGAGGGCAGATCCGGCACACGCACTCCTCTCCCCGTCGCAGGATCTCCAGGATCGCGATCCGGGAGGGGTGACCCAGGGCCTTGAGGATCTCGGCGCGGCGCGAGTGTGTTTGACTCATCGTCTCCCTCCGGAAGAAACATAACCGAATGGTAGTGACATGAGTCCCGGGAGTCAAGGGGGAATCATTCCCCCGAAATGCATGGCACTCGAAGATGGCGCGGAGGGCCTGGTAGGGCGCAGGTGCCGATCAGCCCGAGAAAAGGGCTTGACAGGCGGGGGCCCCCCGGGTAGGGTCTGGATCGTCTCGGAACGATATGAAGGGACCATGGATTTAGTGCTCGCCCGCCTCAAAGCCCTCTCTGACGAGTCGCGCCTGCGCATCCTGTGGATGCTCGAGGAGCGGGAGCTCTGCGTTTGCGAGATCCAGGCGATCCTGGGCTTGGCCCAGTCCACGGTCTCAAGGCATCTCCAGGTGCTCGAGGACGCCGGCTTCCTGGCGTCGGAGCGGGCCGGCCCCTGGAAGAACTACCGTCTGAACCCTCTCCCCCCCCCGCTCGTGCAGGGGCTCCTCGCCCCCCTTCGGTCGGCGGCTGAGTCCGTCGGCGAGGCGGCGGAGCTGCGAGCGAGAGCCCGCGGCGTGTGTCGGGAAGAGCTCTGCGGCCGTCCGGCCGCCTGAGGGCACTCGGGAAGAAGGAGACCATGCAGAAGCGCGTGTTGTTTCTCTGCACCGGCAACTCCTGCCGAAGCCAGATGGCTGAAGGATGGCTTCGCCACCTGGGGGGCGACCGGTACGAAGCCCTCTCGGCCGGCACCCGGCCCCAGGGGGTCAATCCCTTGGCCGTGCGGGTCATGGCCGAGGCCGGAGTGGACATCTCTGGGCATTGGTCCAAGTCGGCGGACGAGCTCCTGGGGGAAGATCTCGACCTCCTGGTCACGGTGTGCGGAGGGGCCAAGGAGTCGTGCCCGGTGTTCCTCGGGAAGGTGAAGGAAAGACAGCACTGGCCCTTCGACGATCCGGCGGAGGCGCAGGGTCCCGAGGAAGAGGTTCTTCACGTGTTTCGGCGGGTGCGGGACGAGATCCGACGAGGCGTAGAGCAATTCCTGGCCGGGGGTGGCTCTGGAGGGCGGTAGCTCGGCTTTGGATTGTCGTGGGCAAGCGTCGCACGTTCTAGGAGAAGAACCCATGAGTGATCGAAGAATGACAAGCATATTCGAGCGCTATCTGACGTTGTGGGTCGCCGCGTGCATCATCGGTGGCATTGTTCTCGGCAAGATCGCGCCAAACCTAGCTAAGACGCTCGATTCCATGGCCATCTATGTCGATGGTGCTCCCGTGGTATCCATTCCAATCGCAATCTGTCTTTTCTTCATGATGTATCCAATCATGGTGAAGATCGATTTTGCTTCCGTGATCAAGGCGGGAAAGAGCATCAAGCCGGTGTTCCTGACCCTGTTCGTCAACTGGGCCATCAAACCTTTTACGATGTACGGCATCGCTCTCCTCTTCCTTGGTTTCCTGCTGAATGGATTCATCGGTGCGGATGCTGTCGATCTGGTGAAGATGCCTTTCGGGCTCGATCTCCCGGTGGGTGCCGAACACGGAGCGGGGACGGTGGTGCTCGTAGAGGGGGTCAAGATGCTCCAGGTCCCGCTGTGGCGAAGCTACCTGGCGGGCTGCATCCTGCTCGGCATCGCCCCGTGCACTGCCATGGTTCTCGTATGGGGTTTCCTGTCCCGCGGCAACGACGGCCTAACCCTGGTCATGGTCGCCATCAATTCGTTAACGATGCTGCTGCTGTACGGATTGCTCGGCGGGTTTCTCCTTGGGGTCGGCAAACTGCCGGTGCCCTGGCAGGCCCTGTTGCTTTCCATTGGCATATACGTCGCGCTGCCGCTCGTCGCGGGTTATTTCTCCCGCGTGTGGATCATGAAGACCAAGGGCGAGGACTGGTTCCGGGAGAAGTTTCTCCATGTCTTGACGCCGATCACGATTACGGCCCTGTTGATCACCCTGGTGCTGTTGTTCAGCTTCAAGGGCGAGGTCATACTGTCCAACCCGCTGACGATCCTGTGGATCGCCATCCCGCTCTTCATCCAGACCTTGCTCGTGTTCTGGCTGACTTATGGCGCAGCCCGGGCGCTACGGCTCCGGTACCAGGACGCCGCGCCGGCGGCGCTGATTGGTGCCTCGAACCACTTCGAAGTGGCCATCGCCACCGCCGTCATGCTCTTCGGCCTGTCCTCCGGGGCTGCGTTGGCCACCGTCGTCGGGGTCCTGATCGAAGTCCCCCTGATGCTGTGGCTCGTCAAAATCTGTCTACGCACCCAGCACTGGTTCCCATCGGCGTCCGCGTGATCGTTGCCGGTCACTTCCCGAAGGCTGGACTCTCCGGGTTGACCGGAGTCAAGGCAGTGGCCCGTCTGCGGTGATTTCCTGGAGGCGATGCGTGCGCCTCTGCCTGGCGAAGGATCGCCCATGACCGCCCTCCACGCCGCCAGCACCGTCCGGTCGGAGCCGCCCGAGGTCCACCCGACCCATGGCCCGTATCCAGCCAAGCTCTTCGTGGAGACCACCACCCGGTGCAACCTGCGCTGCAGCATGTGCGTCAGGCAGACGGCAGACAACGGGATCGCGGAGGGAGACCTCTCCCTGGCCACCTTTGATGCCCTGGCGCCGGCCTTCCCCCACCTGGAGTCCCTGGTGCTGTCCGGCATCGGCGAGCCCCTCCTGCACCCCGGGCTCGAGGGGTTCATCCGCCTGGCGCGGCGGGCCATGCCGGCGGCGAGCTGGATCGGCTTCCAGAGCAACGCCCTCCTCCTCGAGGAAGCGCGGGCGCGTTCCCTGCTGGGCGCAGGCTTGGATCGGATCTGCCTCTCCCTCGACGCAGTGTCGCCGGCCACTTTTCGGCGCCTGCGGGAAGGGGGTGAGATAGGTGCCGTGGACCGGGGCCTCTCCGCGCTCGCCCGGGCCGAGGCAGCCACGGGCCGGCAAATCGCCAAGGGTATCGAGTTCGTGGCTATGCGCGACAACGTGGCCGAGCTTCCCGAGGTGATCCGGTGGGCTGCTCGCAGGGGGGCCACCTTTGCTCTGGTGACCCAGGTGCTGCCCTACGACGAGCGGCTCGTGGAGCAGGCCGCCTACGATCCCAACACCGATGCGGCCGTGGGGTTCTTCGAGCCCTGGAGGGAGCGGGCCCGGGCCGAGGGGGTGGATCTGGGGCGCTACTTCGAGGTCCTGTGGAAGTACACGAAGACCGCGGGGGAGGAGCGGATCGTCGCCTTCGTCGAGGCGATGAAGGCCGACGCCCACGCCCGCGACATCTTCGTCAACGTCCAGAAGGTCCTCGAGAGGGACGAAACGTGGATCTCCCGTGTGGAGGAGGTCTTCGGAGAAGCTGCGGCGGCGGCCCGGGAGGAAGGGCTGGAGCTTCGACTGCCCGAGGTGGTCCCCCACGCCGACCGGCGCTGCGCCTTCGTGGAGGAGGGAGGCGCCTTCGTCTCCTGGGACGGGAAGATCCACCCCTGCTACTTCCTCTGGCACAGCTACCGCTGCCTCATCAACGGGCGGGAGAAGTTCGTGCGCCCCCGGGTCTTCGGGAACGTGACGGAGCGGGGCATCCTCGACATCTGGAACGACCCGGCCTATCGCTCCTTCCGAGAAGGCGTGACCCGGTACGATTACCCCTTCTGCTCGGACTGCAACCTGGCCAAGTGCTGCGACTACGTCACGGCTGAGGAGTTCGAGCAGGACTGCTTCCTCAACACCGAGCCCTGCGGCGACTGCCTGTGGTGCAAGGGGGTGTTCCACTGCCTGTCCTGATGCCGCGGCGGCACGCAACCCGAAAGGAGAGCCGGAGATGTTACCCACCCTGCAAGTGTTCGATCCCCCCATGTGCTGCCCCACCGGTGTTTGCGGGCCCGGCGTGGATCCGGTCCTGGCCCGTTTCGCTGCCGATCTCAAGCGCGTCGAGGAACGGGGAGTCCGCGTCGAGCGTTACAACCTGGCCCAAGATCCCGGCGCGTTCGCCGGGAACGACGTCGTGAAGCGGGCGCTGACCGAGGAGGGCCAGGGGTGCCTGCCCCTGGTCCTGGTGAACGGGAAGATCGCCAGCCGCCGATCCTACCCCACCTGCGAGGAATTGGACCGCCTGATCCTGGGCAGCTCGGGGGACGAGCAGGGGCTCTACTCCAGCGCCGTGGAAGAGCTGGTGGCCATCGGCGCAGCCATCGCGGCCAACTGCGAGCCGTGTTTCAAGCACCACTACGGCGAGGCGCTCAAGCTCGGCGTGAGCCGGGAGGACATGGCCCGGGCGGTGCGAACGGCCCAGATGGTGAAGAACGCACCGGCCAAGGCGATGCTGGAGCTCGCGGGGCGATACCTGCAGGAGGAGATCACGGACGCGGCCCAGGAGGAGACGCCGGAGGCCTGCTGCGGCGAGGAGCCGGCCC